>JBPCQV010000022.1:0-22030 GCA_050997725.1 Acidimicrobiia bacterium | reverse complement strand
CCTCAAGGCATCCGAGCTCGCCGGCGAGATTCCGGTAACCCACGGGGGCGCGCTGGGACAGGTGTGGCGCGGCGGCCCACGGCAGGCACGGTTGGCACATGCGCTTCAGGGGGTCGATGTCCGCCCGGTTGACCGCGCACTCGGCCGGGCCTCCGGCGAGTTGCTTGGCACTACAGGCTTGTCCGACGTCATCGATGCTGCGGTCGTCCTTCTCGCCGCAGACGGGGACGAGATCGTAACGCTGGACCGCGATGACTTCGAGTACCTCGTCGCCGCAACTGGTCAGCACGTCGAGTTGATCCGCCCTTGACCGACTGCGACTGTTCTGAAGGCGATTTTGGTGGCTATGCAACTACGCGAACCTAAGGTTTGGTTGAAAGGGAGGCGGTTGAACGCCGGTCGAGGCGTCCCCAGCGATCGCTGATCGGTTGGCCGCCCGCGCTCACCGGAAGGTACAAAGGGGCACCGGCCACCTGTCCGCGCATCAGAATGTCGAAGTCGTCGGGAGACATGGGATGAGCGAAATAAAAGCCCTGGCATTGGTCACAACCGAGCGCTGCGAGCTGGTCCCATTGTTCGATGGTTTCGACGCCCTCGGCCACGACCGTCATCCCAAGAAGGTGGGAAAGCTCGATCACAGCGGAAACAATGGCGAGGCTCGCTGGTTGTTCGTTCATGTCAGCGACAAACACCTGGCCGATCTTGACGATGTCGATCGGGAACTGCTTGAGGTAGTTGAGGGAGGAGTAGCCAGTCCCGAAGTCATCGAGGGCCAGGTTGACTCCGATTCTCTTCAGTTCTCTTAGCACCACTTGTGCCCGGGCGCTGTCCAAGGCAAATACGCTCTCGGTCACTTCCAGAGTCAGGAGCTGGGGGTTGGTTCCCGTTTCAGAAAGCACCCTGGCAACGGTGGCGGCGAAGTCAGGAGACATGAGCTGGTGGGCCGAAACGTTGACCGCCACCGTGAAGTCGTCGCTTTGGCCATACCATCGGTTGCGGTCCGGGCAGGCCTGTTCGAGGACCCACCGTCCGATATCTCTGATGAGACCAGACTGCTCGGCGAGCGGCACCAGCACCGCCGGCAACACCAAGCCTCTGGAGGGGTGGGCCCAGCGCACCAGGGCCTCAACACCGGTGATGTGCCCATCGTCGGACGCGACGATCGGCTGGTACTCCGTTCTGAGCTCTGCCCTTCGGTGTGCCCCACGCAACTGTCGCTCCATGCTGGTTCGTTCAGAGGCCAAATGCCGTTCGCGCAAATCGATCACCTGGTGGCAGGCGCCCCCGCTGCGCTTCGCCTGGTACATCGCCGCGTCGGCGTCTTGGAGTAGCTGGCTCGAGAGATGGTTGCCATGCCCCGAGTGGGCGATGCCCACGCTGACGGTGATTTCGATCTCGACTCCGGACAGGGCAAACGGCTTCGCTATCGCGTCGACAACCCGGGACGCAATAGCATCGATCTCGGCTGGCCTGTAAAGGTCTTCGCAAAGGATGACAAATTCGTCGCCTGACATGCGGGCGAGGGTGTCCCCCGGCCGCAGTATCCCGGTCAGACGGTCAGCAACGGCCATCAACAGCTCGTCACCCACAGAGTGGCCGTACACGTCGTTCACGAGTTTGAACTGGTCAAGATCGGCAAAAAGGACTGCAGTCAGCGTGTTCGATCGACGGCCTCGAAGCACCGCATGGTCGAGCCGCTCCAGCAAAAGGGTCCGATTCGGCAGTCCGGTCAACGAGTCGTGTAGGGCTCTGTGCCGAGAGCGATCGGAAGACGCCCTTAGGTCCTCCCTGGCCGCGGCGTTAATGAGGTACGCAGCTGCCACGTCGGCCAGGGTTTGCGCCGCCTCCATCTCGGCGGCGTCCAACGGTCCGGGGGTGCCCCGGTAGAGGTCGAGCGCCCCCAACTGCTCGTTGTCATGGTGCAGCGGGAATGTAAACACCGCCACCAACCCGGCCTCGAGCGCTAGAGCCGCGAACTTCGGGAACCTAAACTCCTCGCGTAGGTCGGGCACAGCAACGGACTTACCCGTTTGATAAGCCTCCAGGCACGGCCCTTCCCCGAGCTCGGACTGCAGTTTCTCGTAGCGCAATGCCGCTTCGTTCGATGCGGCCACGTAACGGGGATCGGTCAGCGGGGAGATCAGGGTCACCCCAGCGGCCGTCACCGGCAAGATATCGACGATCCTCTTAACCAAGTGATCGAGAATGGCCTGGATCGGAAAATCCGTCACCATGGTGCGAGCAAACTCGCTCAACACACCGGAAAGCTGTTTTTCGTTTGGCATAGACCCATCGTCAGAATGAACTAAGGCCGCTGGGTCTGGGCGGCACCCTTGCCATCAAGAATGAAAGGGCGCATATCGAAGCTACCCGATCAACGCACATCGTCAACGTTTTCCCGGAATGCGCCCTCGGGTGTTCTGAAGGCGATTTTGTTGGCTATGCAACCACGCGAACCTAAGGTTTGGTTGGTCGGGCTTCTCTGGCAGTAAAGGCTGTTAGTTCGAAAGCCGTGGGTCTGTGTTGGTCGCGGCTATTCGTTTGCGTAGTTGATATCTGGGGTGCATGCTCGACGTAGCGCACTTCGATCAACCCGATCATGAGGCCTATGGACGTGTCACCAACCCTGAGCGCTATCAGGCCGTTGTCGATACGGCCCGCGGCATGATCGCCGATCTGGTGAAGACGTTTCAGGTCGAGTTAACGCCGGGGGATCGGAGTCTCGACTTTCCGGATTGGAATGCGTCCGTTGAAGAAGTGAATCGGCTTCGGCCGAGTCAAGGTGCGCCGCTGACTTTTATGTTCACTGAATTCCCTGGCGTAGTCGTCCGAGTCGGTGGCTGGTGTGTAGAAGCATTTCCAGCATGCGGTTGCGATGCCTGCAATGAGCCCCCAGGGGAGGTTGTCGAAAGGCTGAGCGAACTTGTAGGCGCGGCTGTCGAAGGCAGCTATGAGGAGGAGCTCACTAAGCGGACACTCACCTACACATACGGCGGCCGATGGGGTTCATCGTCAAGTGAGAAGCGCCTGGACCGTGGAGAGTGGAAGCGCCACGGTGTACCAGCCGCACATCGGTGGCCAGCCTGGCCGAAGCGCTAGCTGGCGGCGCGCCGACGTGCCGGTATAGACGGCTCAGCCGTACGTGCGTTGTGCGCCGGGACCAGGTGATTCTAGGTTTCCGAGGATTGTCCACCTCATGATCGTTGTTCCTCAGACGACAACACCGCGTCGCTATACGAGTCTGTCAAAGAATTGGTGGCCAGTATCGAGGCATTGGATGCCGATGCTATCGCAGCCGCTTATGACGACGCGGGTCGCAGGTGGCTGGCTGTGAGTTGGATCCGACCCAATCAATATGGTCGAAAGTTTCTAGGAGTGCAGTCGGTGATGCCCGGCGAGTACACGCTCGTTGAGGAAGGGAGCCCGGAATCAGTCGCTTGCTCAGTGTCTCCGGTCGTACCTTGGCTTCCACTCGTCGGTGCCGCCCGCCACTCGGCGTCAAATGGAGAAGTTGGTGGCCGAGCTGGAACGAAACGTCTGACCATCACGCACAGACCTGCTGATATGAGAATCGGTGCTCAACAGAGGGAACGGCTGTCGACCCAAGGAACGGAGCCAGTCGGCGTGAAGCTAAGTCGACGTGTCGTCGAAATTAGAGCGCACTCCCCAAGATCTCATGTAAAGAGCCGCACCGACAAGTACCGCGCTCCAGAACACCCCGGCTGCGGCGATCACGCCCCACAGAGCGACGTCATCCTGCCCCTCAGTTACCAGCAGATTGATGGCACCCAGCGCGAGCCAAACGATGGGTATGCCCATCCAAATGGCGACCTCCCCAGCCTTTCGTCCTACCCCCGGGTCGCGGAGGAGCCCGAGTCCGACCCTGATCGCGGAGTATGCAACGACGAGTCCAACGCCCGAACCGGCGAGAAGGAGCCAGGTCGGTTGAGCGGTTTCGAAGATCAGGACGTTGCCACCAGCGAGGACAGCCGCGATGAGGGCCAGGATCGCCCCGAAGCTCACCATCATGACCCCAATCAAGATCACCCCCACCGGCTTGGAGCGACTCGGCATGTCATCGGAGGATATGACCGGGGATGCGCATCTCGACAGAGAAGCACGCACTCGCTTTAAATCAGGCATAGCGGCTAGGCGGTCGACCGATCAGGTTCCGTTGGCCTTCGTTCCGTCGGTCAACTCGAGCACTAAGTGCCGATATTGGGCATACGCAGTAGTAGAGGACATCGCTCCAGACTTGGGGATATGCCCGATAGGAGGCTTGAAGGTCCTCGACCGGCATCGCCTGAAGCCAGCGGAGGTCAGTCCAATGCCTCGAACTCGAGCAGCCTCATGGTGTATTCCTCATCGGCCACTCCGGGTTCGTCGTAGACGATGGACTCGGGAATGTGCCATTCGGGGTGAAACTGAACAGTGGTGAAAGGGCCGACTCGGTTGACCTGCGAAAACAGGTCGTCCACTGGGAGAGACATGTCCGGGTCGCATCGATCGCCGGGCTGGACCTCCTCGAGCTGGCAGGCGATGACAACGCCGTCCTTCACCGTGACGTGGTAGGTCCCGTCTCCTGCAAGGCCGCCCATGCCGTTGAGGTGGTGGACCGAGTACACGATCCGGTAGTTGTCGATTCCCAGCGACTCCCACTGGGTGCGTTCTTCCACCAGCGGCGGGTTCGAGGTCGCCACACCCTCGGGGACGGAAGCTTTCCCCATTCTGAAGGCGATTGTGGTGGCTACGCAACCACGCGAACCTAAGGTTTGGTTGGTGGTCGTCGACCCGACGGACAGTCGAATTGCTTTCGACTCGCTGTCGAGCAGCGCCCGAGCTTATGTTGCCTTTCGATCTGGCGACGATTGAGAGGACTGCTACCGCGTGCTGCGCTTGACCAGCGTTTCGTTTGCTCACCCGGCGGTTCGATCTGACCGCCGAGCCGAGTTGTCCATGCCGGGAAACGTCCTCCATCAGGCCCATCGTCGTCTCGGCGCGACAGGTCAGCAGGCGTTTCTCTTGTCGACCTGTTTGCGGGTGGAGATCGCTTGGGCCGCCGGTCCGGAGACAACCTCCGACCTCTTGGCCTGCCTGTACGGGGATGGATCACTTTCGGACCTCGGAACAGTCCGCACCGACGAGGCTGCTTTCATTCACCTGTCCCGTGTTGCAGCCGGGCTGGATTCGCCTTTGATCGGAGAACCGGAGGTGTTGGGCCAGTTCCGACATGCGATGTCGGTTTGGCACGAGGCATGCGCCGCATCCGGAGGTTTGAGCAGGGCCTTGTCAGCGGCGATCGGAGTCGGAAGAACCGCCCGAAGGCTATTGGGCGACGCCCCTAGGGGCTCGCTGGCGGCATTGGCTGCGAAAGCGGCGACACCGTTCCCCCGGGTCGCGATCCTGGGCGCCGGCGCCATGGCCCGGGCGGCTGCCGAGCATCTTGATGGAGTCGAGGTGACGATCTTCGCCCGCCGACCGGGTGGAGTCGCGGGTCGTGAGGCTCGAGCCTGGGAGGCAGCACCGGATGCGCTCGCCACTTACCCGGTCGTGATCTCAACTGTCCCTGGCAAGGTTCCATTGTTCACCGAGAAGACCCTCGCCCGCGCCTTTGGACGTCGCAACATGCCATTGCTGTTGATCGACCTGGGCATGCCGCCGGGGTTCGCCCGACCCGAAGCCGGCGATTCGGTTAGCTACCTCGGGGTAGATGAGCTGGCCTCATCCGTGAACGCTCGACCCTCGGCCGAGGCAGAGGAAAGAGTTGCGAGGGGAGCGGCCGCAGTCTGGCGCCGCCTCTCAGCTCCGGATCGGGTGGGCGCGGTGATTGCGACGATGGTCGAGCAGGCAGAAGCGGCGGTGTCCGAGGAGGTCCAGCGTTTCGCCAACCGGTTGTCGAAGGCCGACGATCCCGAACGGGTCTTGAGGCAGCTCGCCCACACTGTCGCCCGTCGGGTTCTCCATCCGCCGATCACTTTCCTCAGCTCCACTGACCGGGGAGTCGAAGCGGTAGAGGTGTTGGCCGAGGCGTTTGGGATCGACGATGAATGAGGTGAGGATCGCCACCCGCCGTTCGGTTTTGGCGCTGGCCCAGGCCGGTATGGTTGCCGACCGGCTGCGGGCTGCCTATCCGGGAGCGTCGGTGCGTCTGGTCGAGATTGTCACTTCCGGCGACCGCGACCAAGAAGGGGCGATTGCCGAACTGACCGAGGTGGGAGCTTTTGTCCGCTCGGTGCAACAGGCGGTGTTGAATGGGAATGCGGACCTGGCTGTCCATTCGCTGAAGGACCTCCCCGTTTGGGGGCCGGAAGAGTTGAAGCTCGCTGCATTCCCCGAGCGGGGGTCGCCTTTCGACGTGCTGGTGGGGTCGACCCTGGATGGGCTTGCCGAGGGAGCAGTGGTCGGTACGGGCAGCCCGCGTCGAGTCGAGCAGCTGTTGAATCTGCGGCCCGATCTGCGGACTATCGAGCTGCGTGGCAATGTCGACTCGCGGCTGCGAAAGGTGGCCGGGGGCGCGGTGGATGCCGCGGTGCTTGCCGAGGCGGCGCTTGATCGGCTGGGTCAATCGGACCTGATCGCTCAGCGTCTCGACGTGGCGCAGATGGTTCCCGCACCCGGCCAAGGGGCGTTAGCGGTGGAAGCTCGGAGGCAAAGCGCGGTTGCCCACATGGTCAACATCATCGACGACGATTTGCTGCGGACCCTCGTTTCGGCGGAGCGCTTGTTGCTGGCGGAGACCGGAGCCGGCTGTCGGTCGGCACTCGGTGCGCTGGCTACGTGGGAAGCGGGGCAGATCAGGTTGGACGCCTTCGTCGCCGACGAGAAGGGCCGGCGCCGGGCTGTCGTTTTCGGTGAAACGGCCGAAGTAGTGGTGGCGGAAGCGCGCAAGGAACTGGCGTTGTGACCCGGGTCGCGGTGACCACCGACCGCTTTTCTGAAGCTGCGGTTGCGTTCGAACGGGTTGGGCTCGAGCCGGTGTCGTTGCCATGCATTCGGGTCCACGCGGCGGACGCGGGGGTTTTGGCCCAAGCCCGGGAAGCGGCATCGATCGCCGACCTCGTGCTGATCAGCTCGGTCCGCACACTGGACGTTCTTTGGCCCCACGGTTCGATGCCGGCATTGGAGGTGGGCGCGGTGGGCGAGAGGACCGCCGCAGCCGTTAGGGCGCGGGGTGGGCGAGTGGTGTTGATGGGACGATCCGGCCTTGCAGACCTGGCGGAGCAGGCGGCCGACCGATTGGGTTCTTCCCGGGTCGTGTTTCCTCATGCCGCCGGCTCGGATCCGGGGGCTCGGGAATTGCTCTCAGACCGAGCCATCGACTTCCGTGCGTTCGAGGTTTACCGAACCGTTCCCGTGGCTCCAGAGTTTGCCCCGGTGGCAGCTGCAGTTTTCGCCTCTCCCTCGGCCGTGGAGGGCTGGCTGCTTTCCCGTGCCTTCGATGGATTGATCATTGGGGTGATCGGCCCGACGACCCGGAAGGCGTTGACCCGGTACCGGATGCCGGAGGTGATGGCCCCACAACCTTCCCACCATTCCCTGGCTCAAGCTTTAGCGTCTTATCTGGAGGTAGCAGTATGAGCAGCTTTCCGACCGTCCGTCCCCGCCGTCTGCGGATGAGCGGCGCCTTGCGCCGGACGGTGGCGGAGACCCGTCTCAATCCCGCCCAATTTGTGCTGCCCGTCTTCGTGGTGCCGGGAGAGGGGGTGAGGAAGCCGATCAACTCCATGCCCGGCCACGCCCAGCTCTCGGTTGACCAGGTGGCCCTTCTCGCCAAGGAGGCCGAGTCGGCCGGGGTCGGCGGCATGATCTTCTTCGGTATCCCTGAGCACAAGGACGAGATCGGATCGTCGGCTTGGGATCCGACCGGGCCGGTGCCGCAGGCGATCGAAGCGGTGGCCGTTGCTGCACCTGAGCTCGTCCGTTGGGCCGACGTCTGCCTGTGCGCGTACACCAGCCATGGCCACTGCGGGCCACTGCGAGGCGAGGTAGTCGACAACGATTCCGCTCTGCCACTACTTGCCCGGTCGGCGGTCGTCTATGCGGATGCGGGCGCCGACGTGATCGCGCCTTCCGACATGATGGACGGTCGGGTGAGCGCCATCCGGTCAGCCCTCGACGAGAGCGGTCACACCGACAGGGTGATTTGCTCATATGCCGTCAAATACGCCTCGGGCTACTACGGACCCTTCCGGGAGGCGGCCGGGTCGACTCCGGCTTTTGGTGACCGTCGCTCCCATCAGATGGATCCTGCCAACGCTCGTGAAGCGATCCGGGAGGTGCTTCTCGACGTGGCGGAGGGCGCCGACATGGTGATGGTGAAACCGGCCGGACCCTACCTTGACATCGTCCGGGCGGTACGGGAGCAGGTCGAGGTGCCGGTCGTCGCCTATCAGGTGTCGGGGGAGTTCGCCATGATTGAGGCTGCGGCCGCCCAGGGATGGATTGATCGAGACCGGGTGATGCTCGAGTCCTTAACCGGCATCGTCCGGGCCGGGGCGGGGATCATCTTCACCTATTTCGCATTGGACGCCGCCCGGCTGCTCGAGGAGGTGAAGTGACCGCTGATCTTGCTTCCCCGGGTCACCCGACCACCGTCGATGCCCGCCTTAGCTCCGAGGAGTGGTACCGGAGGGCCACCGCGGTGATGCCCGGCGGGGTCAACTCGCCGGTGCGAGCCTTCCTCGCGGTGGGTGGCACCCCGCCGTTTATCGAGTCTGTTCGCGGCGCTTACCTGCGGACCGTCGAGGGTGACGACCTGATTGACTTCATCGCCTCGTGGGGGGCGCTGATCCTCGGTCACGCTCACCCTGAGGTGGTCGAAGGAATCCGGGAGGCCGTCGGCAGGGGGACCTCTTTCGGGGTGCCGACCGTCGCCGAGGTGGAGCTGGGCGAATTGGTCTGCTCCCTCGTCCCCTCAGTCGAGGTGGTACGAATGGTCAACTCAGGGACTGAGGCCACAGCTTCTGCCCTGCGGCTGGCCCGCGCGGCCACCGGTCGCCCGGCGGTGATCAAGTTCGAAGGCTGCTACCACGGGCACGGCGACGCCTTCCTGGTAAAAGCCGGATCGGGTCTCGCCACCTTCGGAGTGCCTTCCAGCCCCGGTGTTCCCGCTGGCACAGCCTCCGACACGCGGGTGGCGAGGTACAACGCTCTCGACTCGGTTTCCGAGCTCTTGGCCGACGGGAAGGTGGCGGCCGTGATCGTGGAGCCGGTGGCAGGGAACATGGGATGTGTTCCCCCCGCCGAGGGGTTCCTCCCCGGATTGCGTCGCCTATGCGACAGCAATGGTGCCCTATTGATCTTCGACGAGGTGATGACCGGGTTCCGGGTGGCCCTGGGCGGGGCTCAACAACGTTATGGAGTTAGCCCGGATCTCACCGCCTTGGGAAAGGTCCTGGCAGGGGGGACCCCCGGTGCCGCCTATGGGGGGCGAGCCGAATTGATGCGGATGATCGCCCCCGACGGCCCCGTGTATCAGGCGGGCACGTTGGCCGGCAACCCGATCGTCACCGCCGCGGGGCTGGCTACGTTGCGTTACCTGGCCGCTCATTCTGACCTGTATCAGCGTTTCGATGATGCCGGCGAAAGGGTCTCGTCGCGGTTGGGAGCTGCCCTTCAACGCGCCGGTTTGCCGGGGGTGGTCAGTCACGTCGGCGGGATGGTGGGGTTGTTCATCGGCATCGAGCGTGCGCAGGACTGGGACGACGTCGCCGGTCTCGACCAGGGTTTGTTTCGTCGCTTCTTCCACGCCGCCCTCAAGCGGGGAGTCCTTTTGCCTCCCTCGCCCTTCGAGACCTGGTTCCTGATGCAAGACCACCTCGACGGGACACTCGAAACCGCGCTTGACGCCTTGGCCGACGCCATCGTGGAGACCGCTCGATGAGGCTTGCCAAATGAGATTGCTCAGGGCGCTGCGGCGGGAGACTCTCGACCGACCTCCCATCTGGTTTATGCGCCAGGCAGGTCGCTACCTCCCCGAATACCGTGAGTTGCGCGGCCGCTATTCCTTCGACGAAGCAATGCGCACCCCTGCATTGGCGGCCGAGATCACGGTCCAGCCGCTGCGCCGCTTCCCCCTCGACGCCGCCATCGTCTTCTCGGACATCATGACACCGCTCACCGCCATGGGGGTCGCGATCGAGTTCAACCCTGGCCCCCGTCTGACCCCGCTCACGGTGGAAGAGGTTGCCCGGTTGGGTGAGCTCGACCCGGCCAATGTGGACTTCGTCGCCGAGACCATCGCCACCGTCCGCGCCGCGGTTGATAAGGAGGTGGCGGTGATCGGTTTCGCCGGTGGACCCACCACCCTGCTCGCCTACTTGCTGGAGGGAGGAGGATCCCAGCAGTTCGCCACCCTTCGTCGAGCCATGCACAGCGACGCCGCTTCCGAGGCGTTAACCGTCTTGACCCAGGCGACGCGCACTTACTTGGCGGCACAGGTGCAAGCAGGCGCCGACGTTGTCCAGCTTTTCGACACCTGGGCGGGCCTCCTCTCCACCGACCAGTTTGAGCAGTTGGCGGTCCCGGCCGCCCATCAGACCCTGGCCGGGCTGGGAGTGCCAACCGTCTACTTCGCCCCGGGCGCGGCCCATCTGCTCGAAGTATTCCATCTGGTCGACTCCACCGCATATGGGGTCGACTGGCGGCTTCCGCTTGATGAGGCGTGGCGGCGAGTGGGAAAAGCCACGCCGCTACAGGGCAACCTCGATCCGGCCCTGCTCCTTTGTGATCCCGAGAAGGTGCAAGCCGGGACCATCCGGGTGCTGGAGGAGGCGGGTGGCCGGCCCGGTCACATCTTCAACCTCGGGCACGGCATCCTGCCCGGGACCCCCCTCGTCAGCGTCGAGGCGATGGTGAAAACGGTGGTGAGCTGGGACGGCGCAGACCGCGCCGGCGCCTTGAACGAAGCACCTCACGAACGATGACGGCCCCCGAGACTCTCGACGGCTGGTTCGCCCTCCACGACCTCCGCCGGCTCGACCGGCTGGCCTGGAGCGGGCTTCCGCCGGCCGAGCGGGAGAAGGCTTTGACCGAGGCGGCCGACCTCTTCGCATCCTTCGAGCGGGTGGAAGATGCTCCCGAGGGGCGAAGCGTCACCTACGGCGTGGTGGGGCACAAGGCCGACCTGTTGATGTTCCATCTCCGAGGAGAGGTCCGCCACCTCCACGAGCTGGAACGAGCCTTCGACCAGACGATGCTGGCCTCCTACACCACCCGCCCTTACTCCTACCTATCGGTGATCGAGGTGAGCCGCCACGGGTCTCCCGAAGGGACCGCCGAGAACATCGAGGACAGCCCCTTCGTGCAAGCTCGCCTCCATCCCGAGGTACCGCCCAACAGCACCTACTTGTGCTTTTACCCGATGAGCAAGAAGCGCCAAGGAACCGACAACTGGTACAGCCTGTCCGCATCCGAGCGGGGGGAGCTGATGCGAGCCCACGGCCGGACCGGCCGCCGGTATGCAGGGAAGGTGACCCAGATCGTCACCGGCTCAATGGGTCTCGACGACTGGGAATGGGGCGTGACCCTTTTTGCAGATGACCCGCTCCAGTTCAAGAAGCTGGTCTACGAGATGCGCTTCGACGAGGTCACCGCCCGCTTCGCCGAATTCGGTCCCTTCTATGTGGGTCGTCGCGTCCTTCCGGAAGACCTAGGCAGGTATATAGGTGAGTGACGACCTGCACTCGGGGGTACTGCTCGTCGGTTTCGGTGGCCCGGAGTCGCTCGACGAGGTGCCCGCCTTCGTTGAGAGTGTGCTCGGCCGAAAACCACCCGAGCACGTCATCTCATCCGCAATCAACCGGTACTCGACCATCGGTGGCAAGTCGCCCCTTCCCGCCACCACCCGGCGGCAGGCAGTTCTGGTCGCCGAGGAACTGTCGAGGCGCGGCCTCCAAGCGGAGGTCTACGTAGGCATGCTGCACGCTCGACCCACTATCGAGGAAGCGGCGGCCGACATTTTGGCCAATGATGTCGAGGAACTCACTGTGATCAGCCTCGCCCCCTACCGCTGCGAGGTTTCAACCGACGCCTATGAAGCTGCGATCGCGAAGGCACTGGACGGCAACGTGCCACGTCTGCGCTTCGCTACGGATTGGAACGTCGAGCCTGGATATACAGGGGCGCTGGCCGGAATGCTGGCGAAGGCGCTCGAAAATGCGCCTCCGGCCACTCCGGTGGTCTTCACCGCTCACAGCCTCCCGGAGCGGATGATCGCTCAAGGCGATCCGTACGCCGACCAGCTCGCGGCCACCGCCGGCACGGTCGCCGAGCGTCTCGGACTCGACGAATGGCATCTCGCCTACCAGAGCGTTAGCGCCGCGGCCCGGGAACCGTGGCTCGGACCATCAGTAGGAGAGGTGATGGAACAACTGGCGGCAGGCGGTGCAACCGCGGTGCTGGTCGACCCGATCGGGTTCATCTCCGACCACGTCGAAACTCTGTACGACAACGACGTCGAACACCAAGCCCAGGCCGAGGCACTAGGACTTGGCTTCTATAGGTGCCGGTGTCTCAACGACCACCCTGGGCTGATCGACACCCTCGCCGACCTGGTCATGGCCACCGCCGATCGTGGTTGACCTTGGAGCGGCGCCGAGGATCGCCGTGGTCGGTGGTGGGATTTCCGGCCTCGCGGCCGCCCACCGCCTTTTGATGGCGGGAGCAAAAGTGACGGTCGTCGAGAAGTCCTCCCGCCTTGGTGGGAAAGTCATGACCGAGCACTCAGACGGTTTCTTGATCGAGGGCGGCCCGGACAGCTTCGTTTCCGGCAAGGGGTCGGTGGTCGAGCTGGCGTGCGAGCTGGGCCTCACCGATCGAATCATCTCGAGCCGCCCCGAGCACAAAGGATCGTACGTCTGGTGGCGAGGCCGCCTGCACCCGCTTCCCGAGGGCCTGCTGCTTATGGCGCCCTCCCGGCTGTCACCGCTTCTGCGTTCATCGCTTTTGTCATGGAAGGGAAAGCTGCGGGTACTCGGCGATCTGGTCCTGCCCAGGCGGAGCCACGGCGGAGACGAGAGCCTCGAGTCTTTCGTCGTCCGCCGTCTCGGCCGCGAGGTCCTCGAAAGGATCGCCGAGCCGCTAGTGGCAGGCATCCACGCCGCCGAGCCCGACACCATGAGCCTCCTAGCGAGCTTCCCGCGTTTTCTGCAGATGGAGCGGGAGCATCGGAGCCTGATCCTCGCTGCTAGGTCCGCCGCAGCAAAGCCGGCACCGGGGAACGGCCTGAGCTATTTCGCCAGCTTCAAAGATGGGATGGGAGAACTGCCCGCCGCCCTTGTAAAAGCGATGAACGGGGTTGACGTCAAAACAGGCGTAGCAGTGACCCGCCTCAGCAGTGGCGTCGGTGGCGACTATAGGTTGGCGTTGGATGACGGGACCGAACTCGAAACCCAAGGGGTGGTCCTCGCAACCCCGGCCCAGGACACGGCTGCATTGCTATCGGAGGTGGTGCCGGCGGCGGCGGCGGTTGTGGCTGGCATCCCCCAGGTCGCTACCGCCACAGTCACGCTGGCCTTTCGCGTCGACGAGATTCCTGGATTGTTCGGGTCGGGTTTCGTGGTGCCATCAGCGGAGCGACGACGGATCAGGGGAGTGTCGTATCTCTCCCAGAAGTGGTCGGGGAGAGTCCCCGATCAGCAATTCGCCTTGCTGAGAGCGTTCGTTGGGGGACCGAACGGCCAGGAATTGGCCGTGAGCGACGAGGCTCCGCTGGTAGCGGCGGTGAGGGGGGAGCTCGCTGCTCTTATCGGGATCACAGCGCGTCCGCGACTGGTGAGAACCCACTCTTGGGAAGGGGGGCTCCATCAGTACACCCTCGGCCACCTCGACCGCGTATCCGGAGCTGAATCAGCCTTGGCCGCTTGCCGGGGTTTGGCCCTGGCTGGAGCAGCCTTTCACGGGATTGGCCTCAACGAGTGCATCGAGTCGGGTCGAAGAGCGGCGGAGACTGTGCTTGCTTCACGCAGCGCGCCGGGCACGGCACGCGCCTCGGTCCATCTCCATTCGCGCGCTGGGGGAAGCCATTAGCGGCGCGCAACAGCTTCACCCGGAGCGCCCGACCGCCGACCGTTTCATCCGCAGACTGCTGTATATCGGCGAGGTCGTCGACAAGGACGCCATAATCGGCGCCCGTCGCGCGACAACCACTGCCATCGTGGTGTCCGGAATCCGCTGCACCATCACGTATCTACTGATCCCGATCCTGGCACCGTTTGTCGGGTTGCTCGGCTCTCTCGGTGCCCCACTCAGCATCGCTCTCTCCTCGTTTGCCATGATGATGGGCATCGCCGGAGTCCGTCGATTCTGGATCGCCGACCACCCGGCTCGCTGGTCCTACACGACCTTCATAGGTGTGGTTCTCGCGCTGCTGAGTGTTGCCATCGCCTTAGACGTGTCGACCATGGTATCCGTATAGATGCTGCGCAGACGGAGAAACCGATGGTCCGGTGCATCCCGACTGGCTGAGCACACTCTTCACTCGCCGTTGAGGCGGGCTTGCCGCGGATCACGATCCGGCAGCTGCGCCACTCTCACGCCACAGCTTTGCTGCGAGCCGGCGCTCATCCGAAGGTCGTCCAAGAACGGCTCGGCCATTCATCGATACGGGTGACGCTGGACGTGTACTCGGCGGTACTCCCCAACATGCATCGGGAAGCAGTAGAACGACTGGCTCAAGCGTTCCAGGTTCCGATAGGCGCCGGATAGGCGCCCGAACCATCTTGTAGTTCCGAAAAACCCAGTCGGGCTGGCCAGATTTGAACTGGCGTCCTCTTGACCCCAGTCATTTATCGACAGTTTCGGAGGGTCCCGCGCCGTACCTCTTTGTCATCGGAAATGGGCTTTTACCAGGGAGTTTTGTAGCACGCCCGTGCCGTCGCAGATTGGGGTGCTGAATGGTTTTTGGTGCGATAGGCGCCCGCAATCATTCCGACCTCAGTACCTTCCCACGCATCGGTGCGAGGTTATTCCCTGCCGTTACATCGTTGGGTACGATCGATCGCTGTGACCACAACCGACCCTGTCGAGGAGCTGCGCCGGCTCTACCCGCCGATCCTCACCACTGCCCACGTCGCCGAGATGATGCATTGCACCATCGGCGATGTCCGCGACAAGGTTCATCGGGGTGAGTTGGAGGCGTTGCGGTGGGGTCAGCAGTTCCGTTTCTTCCGTGAGGAGGTGATCGCCTCGATGATCCGCTACCGGCCCGGTGATCCAACCCCCGACGACGAGAACATACGAGTCGATACCGAACGGGACTGATCGGTATGGGAGAACGTATCGACTATGAGCGCTGATATCCAGAAGTGCCAGGGGTGATGGACACCCGGCAGCTTGCGGACCTGTTGCACACCAACGAACAGATCATCCGGGCCTGGGTTCGAGAGGGGATCCTTCCGGCTCATCGTCAGTCCGGCGGCCGCAAGTTCACCTTCCTCCGTCATGACGTCTTCGACTGGCTCATCTCCAACCGGTACAACCCGGAAGCCAACGATGAGACTTCTTGAAACCATAGAGGTTGGGGTACCCCCCCTTTTCGTCCATAGGAGCCGCTTTTCGAATTCGCTGGGTGACATTACCGACCGGCGCCGGCCAGCAGATCGAGGACCTTACGACGGAACTCGGACGGATAACGGTGCGGCATGAAGACCCTCCTTCACAGGTTCGAGGCACACCGATTCAAATATCCCGACTCCAGAAAACCGGGGCAACATCAATTAGGCCCTCTCTGAATCCGGACACAAGACTCCTTAGATTGTTGCCTGGACCTACCCGGAGGCGGCCGGATCGAAACCGCTGACGAGGACCGGCCCAAGGAACAAACTCCTCGGCCCGGTCCTCCTGGGGCAGGTATTTCAATCTTGCAACCGGGCTATCCGATCGTAAAAGCCACCTCGGTCAGAGTCTGATTGCCACTTTGCTCGATGGCCAGCACTTCCGCCTTGTAGGCGCCCGGCGTCTTCAGGAATCCGGCCGGTACGGCAAGCCTGGTGACGTTGGCGGGAACCTTGGCCGACAGGACCATGGTGGGGTCATCCTCCGAAATCACGAGCACTTGATAGGCCACGATTCGGATCCCGGCTGGAGCCGTCACGGGCTTCCATTCCACCACCAAACGGTTGGGGCGGACCGTGGAACCTTCCAGCGGTGAAACCACTACCGGTCCCGCCGGGAAATCGTGGGTCAGGGTGACAGTGCTCATCATCCTGACGCCGTCGATGGTGACACCTGCGAATGTGTAGTCGCCGGCCGGGAACAGCTTCTTGAACTCATCGAGCGGAAACTCGGTGAACGGTGGCTCACTCGACTCGGAGAACAGTTCAGTTAGGCCGTATCCCTCGAGGACGCCACGGTTGACGACGTCGAGGATCTTGGTCCCGTTGGGATCCCTCAACGATATCTCCCGCCAAGGCTCGTGATCGAGATCGATCTGAAGCCCGGCGTCACCGTCCGTGGAATTGATCTCGACCCGCAGTTGGGCTCGCTTGAACTCGACGGTTGTCGATTGGGAAGCGGTCGCGGTCAGGCTGACCGCCATCGCTAACAAGGCCAATAGGGCCACGACAGTACGTTTCATGATTTAGTCGCTCCTGGTTCTGCTCATCGCTGAGCGTGATTGCGACCGGCCGGTCTGATTGACGTCAATGTACGACACTCGACCTGACTGCCTCCTGAAACGGCCAGCACGCCGGGACTGCGACGCGAGTCCGCCGAGAGAGCATTTGCCGCCGGGAAGCGGCGGCCCTATTTCGGTCAGTTAGGCGACGTCCGTACTCTGCGACGAAAGGGTGGACGAAATGGCCAAACTCACTGCGAAACAGAGGGCGAAGCTGCCCGCCAAAGACTTCGGTCTTCCCGAGAAGGCGCGCTCAACCGACGCCAAGAAGGAATCCGGGAATTACCCGATTCCCGACAAAGGCCACGCGATCAGCGCCAAACAGCTCTCCCGAAAGCAGCGCAAGGCGGGCAACCTCACCAAAGGCGAGTTCGATCGCATCAACCGCAAGGCCGACAAAGTCCTCGAGGAAGACAAAGACAGTTAAAGCCTCCGGGCTTCACCTCGCTCGTTTTGACCGCCGACATCGCGGAGAAGCTTTCTTGTGGCGACGTCGGGAAGAACCTCCCCCGAAGCCTCGGTTGGGGCAGGAAGTACGTCCCTGCCCAATTGACCTCCCGTGTCCTAACAGCCGTGACCCGAAGCCCTCGGTGGCGACCTTCGCGCGTTCGGCGGCGACGGCTTCGGCTGGTACGCCGGTGAGATCCCTCATCACCTGCCACCGGATCGAAGGATCGGAATCGAGGAGCCAAGCCATCACATCCATGGGGTCAACTTCCTATGGGGTTCTCACAGCCTAAGACCGGCTCCGCTACTTCCGCCGGGCGACCGCACTAAGAGGATGGGAACATGACGGTTGATCCCGGGGCACTTATTCCTGGGACGTCGAAATCTATCCCGGCTGACCTCAGAAACCTAGTCGGGCTGGCCAGATTTGAACTGGCGTCCTCTTGACCCCCAGTCAAGCGCGCTAACCAAGCTGCGCCACAGCCCGTGGCATGGAATCGTCAACTGTACCAAGGCTTTTCGGGTGTCCTAGCCCGATCGGGGTCGCGGCCCAAAAGGTCCCGGCGCACTATCGGCGCACTATCGCAATCGAACGGGGTGCGAGATTCGACTCCCAGCACTGCTAGCTGCCCTCCATCATCTGCGCCAACCGCTCAACCGCTTCCCGCTGCATATTCGGCAGCACTGCCGAATAGGTGTCGAGAGTGATCGAAATCGAGGAATGTCCGAGCCGTTCCTGCTCGATTTTGGGATGCTCACCGGCCGCCAGCAGCGCGGTTGCGTGAGAGTGGCGAAGCTGACGCATCGTGATCGGCGGAAGGCCAGCAGCAGCGGCCAATACGGAGAATCGGCGGCGATAACCCAATTCGGGTTCAATGGTTCGCCAAGTTCGCTGGTGAAGACCCAATCGCCCGAAGTCCAGACCGAACCAGCCCTCAGCCGTTCCTCGAGTTGCAGTCGGCGATGCTCGCGGAGGAGCGCAACAGTCCTCGCGTCGAGGTCGACGGATCGACGCGACCGCTCGGTCTTTGGTGCCTTGACGATTGGCACTCCGTCTGCGATGACGATCGCCCGCCGCACCGACAGGCGCCCTCCGTCGAGGTCGAGATCGGACCACTGCAAGGCGCAAACCTCTGAGCGCCGGAGCCCGGTCATCGCGTCGAGATGCCAAAGCCCGGCAAGGCGATCGGCGTCTGTTGCCTCGATGAACTGCACGATCTCAGTAGGAGTCCACACCTTGAGCGTTACGTCGGTCGCTAGCAACCGGGGCTTGTCGGCCAGGTCAACCGGGTTCCGATGCAAAAGGCCCTTGCGTACAGCGGCGTCGAGCGCCTTGTGCAAGGTGATATGCAGACGCCGAATCGATGTTGGGCCTAGTGGACCTCCAATCTTCGCCGCCGCTCGACCCTTGCCTCCGAGGTGGCCGCTCTTTGCCTTCTTCGCGAGGAAGGCCTCGATCATGGTCGGAGTGAGCCGCGACAGCGTTACTCGACCAAGGCTAGGGGATACGCCTCAGGACATCGTTTAGTTATTCTGGGAGGGTGTACGCCTCAGGACATCGTTTAGCCACTGATGTTGTAGAAGAGCCCACGGGGGCCGATCGGGTGGTAGGGGCTGACAGGTTTCTCGTCGATCGGGAAAGGGTGCCGGGCGATGACTTCGCCGTCCAGTCGAATGGTGAGCTGACGACGAGAGGTGAGAACGGTGGCCGCCACACACAGCCCTTGGGTTGAGGGGGGCACCCAAAAGGGTGCTCCGGCCACTTCGATCACTCCTCCTTTCCCGACTCGACGGAGATAGGTGAGGCGGCCTTTGGCCAAGGGGATACGGAGGCGGCTGTGGCGATCCAGATGATCAGAGATCGAGAACCCTTCGGGGGGGAATCGCAGACGGTCTCGGTCGCTTGCGATCAACTTGGCGGGGAAACGGGTGCCGTGGGGTGGCGACCCGCAGCCGTGGGTGGGGTCGCTGATGGTTGTAGTAGTCACAGAACCGGTCGGAGGACACCTCCACCTCCGCCACCTCTTGGTAGCGGTGGCGGCGGATGGTCCGGTTCTGCCACAAGCCGTTGAAGCTTTCGACATGTTGAGCCCAGCCCAGCTCGTTGGGAGGGGAGACCACCACCTCGACCCCGAAGAACAGACAGGTCCTGACGAAGACATTCCATGGTTTGAGCTTGGCGCGGGGAAAATACAGGCAGAAGGCGTTGTCGATCTGCAACGAATAGGGAATCCCCAGGGTGGGCCAGGCCTTTCCGGTGAGGAAGCCGGCGACGTTGATGAGCCGCTGATCGAGGTATGGGCGGCGGCCGCTCCGCCTCCGCCCACATCGACCAGATGGATCGAGGAGAAACGGACCCGACGAGCCAGATAGCGGGACCCACCCAGTCGGCCTGCTGCCACATTCCCGGACCTTCCGCCGTGGGTCGGGGTCGGTGCCGTTCACGGTCGCGATCTCGACCCCGGACCTTCTTGGTAGCTCCGGCCTTGGCCAGCACCCGTTCGACCGTCGCTTTCGACGGTCGCGGCTCGAAGCCTGCCAGCTCCAGCTCATAGAGGATCGCCTCGGCGCCCACCCCGCCGAACTCGCTCTCCTCAAGGGCTCTCCGAACCTCGAGGATCCTGGCAGCCACCTCGCCAGCGATCGCAGTGGGGCTGGTCTTGGGAGCTCGAGAACGGTCGGCGAGACCATCTATCCCATCGATCTCGAAGCGGCGCAGCCACTTATGGAGCCACTGCTCGCTGCGACCCACACCGGCAGCTGCTGCCACCACCGACATCTTTGAACCAACCACCGCTTCCACCGCCGCCCGTCGCAGCTCAAACTCAGACGTCGACCCCACCAGCACCTCCAGCTCGACACGAACGAGCCGAATGGTCTCCCCCCGCCACTGCCAGATTGGTAACTCGGGCTAAACGATGTCCTGATGGCGCCGGGCTAAACGATGTCCTGAGGTCAACCCGCTAGGGATGATGTGGCTCCGCGCCGCTGAGCGATACCAAGAGATAGTTGCTGCTTCGAGCTGAGCCATTCCCAGCGAGCCGAGCCACTCCTCCAGGTACTGCGTAACTGTGATCGAGCCGGGGTCGGCGATGTTTCCGGCAGAAACCTCTTCGAAACGTGCGGTGAGCCAAGCCCTTGCCTCGGTTTTGGTGGCGAAGCTCGAAGAACGTTGTCGGCGATTGCCGCTCGTGTCGATGAACCCGTACCTTGCCTCCCAGCGTCCGTTGCGCTCGGTGATGGACCCCGTGCCCTTCTCTCGCCGTCCGTTCACTACTTTGCCTTCTTTCCTCTCGATGTGGGTGCTAGCAGTCCAATCTCCCGCGCCCGTTGCACATAGTTCGCTGCCGTCCGATGGGCAACGGCGAGTTCATCGGCGACGGCATGGGTCGGCTTCCCGTCAAAGTTCTGCGATAGATCGCTGCGACGCGTCGAAGGATTGTGAATCAACCGATCGCGGTCGCCGGCTACGGGTTACTGAGGCGAGGGCCTTTTCAAAGTTCTCGCTTGACGGCGACTCCAGGGTTATCGCGTAAGTGTTCTTCCCGGTCTTCTCCACGCGCAAAGCGAAGGCGGCAAAAACGTCGTCCATCCATTGGAACAGGTGTCGGCGCGCAGCTTCCAAATCCTGCGGCCCCACCGCTCGACCTCCGTCTACCGCAGATATCTGCAACGAGCGGCACTGTGTCACGCCATCAAGAAACTCAAGTTCCATCCTGATCGCCGGCTGCCCGTCGGCGCCTGGATGGGACAGATCAATCCATTTCGGAAATGCCAGACGCGGTTCCCGGATCAGGCGATTAGGGAGGCTGATGGTGCCCATGTGCCATTCCGAGTTCTGAGCTGGAACGGCACGGTTCTCGAGATTAAAGGCGACAGCACTTACACGCGCCCACCCGGCAAGAGAAGGGTCGTAGTGAGATCAGGTCCAGTGCAACTCCTTGACGACCAGACGAAGAACGATCACGACCGAGGCTTTGCCTTTGTCGATGTGTTCAACGACGAGAGCTGGGAAGGGATGGTCCACCTCGAGGGAGGCGGTAGCGCTTTGGCATTGAAAAGCGAAAGGGTTTCTATCTGCTTCCGGCAGATGGTCGCGCAGCAAGCCTGGCTGTCGTTATGGGCACTTCACTCTCGATGCGTAAAGACATCGGCGAGTCGATAGCGATTGACTTCCGCGGCGTCGCCGATGCTCCGATCCCTGAATTGAGCGATCGATCCTTTTCCGAAGCTCAGTAGCATCGCGAACCGTCTAAGGACATTGTGCGATCGAGCCAACGGCTCCGCTTGCCCGCATGAATTTCTGGGACGCGCTCTGGCCGCAACCGTGGGCGACGATCGCGGGAGTCGTCGTTGGATTTCCGATAGCACTCTTACTAAACCGATTGGCTCATCTCAGGTCAGAAGCGAGTGCCAGACAGTCGGCGATTGACCGCTCTGACCGAGACCTTAGGGCGGTCGCAGCCGTCTTAGAAAACAACGTCGAAGCGTTTGCTCAACTCAACGCGACGCTGATCGGTGAGGCAACCCGGCTGCTGTCCGCCGCTCGATCTGAAGTTTGGGAAACGGCTTGCTCATCCTTGATTGCACCCGCAAGCGACCAAACCCTTGTGCTTGATTTGACGTCGTACTTTGAGGACGTTGTTCGGTTCGACCGCGATCTTCAACTGCTGCAGAGCGTATCTGTAGGCGCGGGCGCCGCGCTGGACAGTGCAGTCCGGGTCAGGCAAATGCTCCGGATCGCGTTGTTGCGGGTGACCGACGATCTCCGTGTTGTCTCGACTCTTCTCGCCAGGCGAGTCAGAGAAGCGCAGACACCGTAGAGCGCGAACAATTCTTGGGCCCTTGTGCTACTGACAGGACGCTTATGCCGCCCATACGATCGTCGGGGGATTGGCCGACCGTCGACTGGGTGTTCGTTACCGAGGACGGCAGGCCCGGGATGCTCGCCTTCTTGAGCCTACGGCT
>JBPCQV010000178.1:0-18737 GCA_050997725.1 Acidimicrobiia bacterium | reverse complement strand
GTCGTACCCCTTGGTGGCCAAGAAGCCCTTGGCGTCGTCGGTGAGGACCAGATCGAGACCTTGGCTCGAAAGCTGTTTGCGCACCCGAACCAGCATCAGGTCGACAATCGACTTGATCTCTTCTTGGGTGAGCTCGTGGAAAACGATGATCTCATCGATACGGTTGATGAACTCGGGCCGGAAATGCTTCTTCAGCTCGTCGGTGACCTTGTCCTTCATTGCTTCGTAGGTGACGTCGTCGCCGTCGGTATGAAAGCCGACCGACTTCTTGCGCAGGTCGCGGGTGCCGAGGTTGGAGGTCATGATGATGACCGTGTTCTTGAAGTCGACGGTCCGTCCCTGTGCGTCGGTCAAGCGGCCATCTTCGAGAATCTGCAGGAGCGTATTGAAAACGTCGGGGTGGGCTTTTTCGATCTCATCGAAGAGCACCACCGAGAAGGGCTTGCGCCGGACCGCCTCGGTGAGCTGACCGCCTTCGTCGTAGCCGACGTAGCCAGGAGGCGAACCAACCAACCGGCTGACGGTGTGCTTCTCCATGTACTCGGACATGTCGAGCTGGATGAGGGCGTCCTCGTTGCCGAAGAGGAACTCGGCCAGCGCTTTGGCGGTCTCGGTCTTCCCGACTCCGGAAGGTCCGAGGAAGATGAATGAACCGGAGGGCCGCTTCGGATCCTTAAGGCCGGCCCGCGTCCGGCGAATGGCTTTCGAAACGGCGACGATGGCGTCGTGCTGTCCGACGATCCGCTGGTGCAGCTCAGATTCCATGTTGACCAGCCGGGCGGTTTCTTCCTCGGTGAGCCGATGGACCGGGATGCCGGTCCACTGCGCCAGCACCTGGGCGATCTCTTCTTCATCGATCACCCAACCGGCGTCGCTGCCCCCGTCTTTGAGTAATTGCTCGCGGACTACCCGGTCGGCGATGAGGCTCCGTTCTTGATCCCGCAACTGGGCCGCCCGCTCGAACTGCTGCGCGGTGGCAGCCTCGTTCTTTTGTCGCCGGATCTCCGTGACTTTCTTGTCGATCTCGGCTAGGTCGGGATCGTTCGATGAGCGATAAATCCGCATCCGGCTTCCGGCCTCGTCGATCAAGTCGATCGCCTTGTCGGGGAGATGGCGATCGGAGATGTAGCGATCGGCCAGGTTGGCGGCGGAGACGATGGCAGCGTCGGTGAATCGAACTGAATGATGACTTTCGTACCGATCCTTCAGCCCCATCAGAATCTGGATGGTGTCGGTCACGGAAGGCTCGTCGACATGGACCGGCTGGAAACGACGCTCGAGCGCCGAGTCCTTCTCCAGGTACTTCCGGTATTCCTCGAGGGTGGTGGCACCGATGGTCTGCAACTCGCCGCGGGCAAGCATGGGCTTGAGGATCGAGGCGGCGTCGATTGCCCCCTCGGCGGCGCCGGCGCCGACCAGGGTGTGGATCTCGTCGATGAAAAGGATGATGTCGCCGCGGGTGCGGACTTCCTTCAACACCTTCTTGATCCGCTCCTCAAAGTCGCCGCGATAACGGGACCCTGCAACGAGAGCCCCAAGGTCGAGGGTGTAAAGCTGGCGGTTGTGCAGCGTGTCGGGAACTTCGTTGGTGACGATCTTTTGCGCAAGGCCTTCGACGATCGCCGTCTTCCCCACCCCGGGCTCGCCGATGAGGACGGGGTTGTTCTTGGTACGGCGCGAGAGGATTTGCATAACCCGCTCGATCTCGCGGGTGCGACCGATGACCGGATCGAGCTTGCGCTCGCGGGCGAGCTGGGTGTAGTTGCGGCCGAACTGGTCGAGGACTGTTGAGCCCGACGCCGATTGTTCGCCACGTGAGCCGGGGCTCGAACCCGAACTGGCTGGCGGCTGATCTTCGCTTCCGCCAGATCCGTTGAGCAGCTGAATCACCGAGTGCCGAACTTTGCTGAGCTCGGCGCCCATCTTCTGGAGGACCTGTGCGGCCACTCCCTCACCTTCACGGATCAAACCCAACAGGATGTGCTCGGTGCCGATGTAGTTGTGACCGAGCTGGAGTGCTTCGCGAAGCGACAGCTCGAGGACCTTTTTCGCCCTCGGCGTGAACGGGATGTGCCCACTCGGGGCTTGGGTGCCGCGGCCGATGATTTCGACAACTTGGTCGCGGACCCCAACAAGATTTATGCCCATTCCTTCGAGCGCCCGTGCGGCGATGCCTTCGCCTTCGTTCAAGAGACCCAAGAGAATGTGCTCGGTGCCGATGTAGCTGTGGTTGAGCAGGCGCGCTTCTTCCTGAGCGAGGACCACGACCCTGCGTGCCCTGTCGGTGAAACGTTCAAACACTGCTACTCAACTCTCCTGGCTGACAAACCCTTGCGGGTAGTCCGGATTATATCGGCCGGAACGTACAACTCCTTGTGACCAACCTGAGGACATCCGTGCGGGTCACTCCGTCAGCGGCGCGAAATGATTCGCTCGACTGAGGACCCTCCCCCTGGCGGGAGCCGGGGGAGTACCCGAGCGCAGCGAGGGGGAGGGGGCGCTGCCCTAAAGCGTTGCTACAGGGCCCCCTCGTCCGCCTCCTTCGTCTGCGGCCACTCCCCCCTCCGGAGAGGGGGAAGTCCCCGCCGGGAGGGGGAATCTGGTTGGTGGCGAGGGAGATTGGGGGAACCGAATCGGCTAAGGAACGGAGCTTCTGCTCGACCGCGGCTTAATTTGTCGCCACAGGAACGCTGTTGGAGAAATTCGTCCTGTGGGGAATGAGTACCGTTCGCCACGGGACAGATTTGGCTTGAAGCGTTCGCACAGGACAAATTTCGCCCAGGCGAGGATTGCACGGGTCGGGTAGGTAAAGCGACACTGCCCCGGGGGGAGAAACGGGCGGCCATCCCCCTTTCGGGGGGAGAAACAGGGGGAAATTTGACGCCAGTTACGATTGGCTGGTGCACGACCTGAGCGTCCTGGTGCCGCTCCCCCACATCTGGGACCGGATGGCCTCGGTGGAGGGCCGGCTCCTCGAGGTAACCAATGCCGACGATCCCTACCTCACCAAGATCTTTCAACATCTCCTGGTCGCCGGCGGCAAGCGCTTCCGACCGCTGCTGGCCTTGCTCGCAGCCGAGTTTGGGCCTGCGGCCAGGACCCAGGACCGGCGGCCGGTGGAAGCCGCGGTCGCAGTCGAGCTGATCCATGTCGGGAGCCTCTATCACGACGATGTGATCGACGAGTCGGACACTCGACGCGGAGCGCCCTCGGCGAACGCCAATTGGACCAACACCGTGGCCATCCTCGCCGGCGACTTTCTCCTGGCCAGGGCCTCGGAAGTGGCGGCCACCTATTTGTCCCAAGAGGCCGTTCGCTTGCTCGCGGTGACTTACGCGGAGTTGGTCGTCGGCCAGAGTCGCGAGCTGCAACTGGTCGACTCGCTCCAGCACGCCACATCTGAATATGAACGAGTCATCGGCGGCAAGACTGCCTCGCTGATCCGGACCTCGGCGCGGCTGGGGGCGATGGCCGCCGATGCCGCGCCGGAGGTGATCGAAACGCTGACCGATTGGGCATGGGAGTTGGGAATGGTCTTCCAGTTGAGCGACGACGCCCTCGACCTGGTTGCCAACGAGACGATTTTGGGCAAGCCCGCGGGGTCCGACATCAGGGAAGGCACCTTCACGCTCCCGGTTCTGGCGGCGATTGCCGCCCCCGATGGCGAGAGGCTGCGCGTATTGCTCGATCGTCCGCGCCCCTACCCCGAGGAGATCGTGACCAAAGCGATCGAACATCTCCGCAACGGCGGCTGGGTTGACCAAGCGATCGACGCCGCCCTTGCGCGCACGCAAAGAGCCCAGGAGTTGTTGGGTTCGCTGCCGGATGTCCCCGCCCGCCAAATCCTGAGCGACCTCGGCAGCTATCTGACCGACCGCGTCGAAGCGGCGCGCTCGGGGCTTTAGACCTCGGCGAAGTTCGGTATCTCCGACTCCGCTTCGCGGGCAGCCTCGACCGCAGACTCCAAATAGTCCTCTGGTTGGGCTCCGTCACCTTCCACCGCCACCACCATGCCGAATTTGATCTCCGAGGTGATCGCCGGATCGGCGATGGCATGGCGCAGAGTGGTTCGCATTCGCGACACCACCGTCGGGGCTCCGTGGCGATGAAATTCCCGCAGCACGACGACGAAAGTGATGGGGTCGAGCCGGCCCATATCGTCGACGGCCCTACCCGCATCCGAGAGGGCAATGGAAACCATGCGGGCGACATTGGCGGCGTCATCGGCCGAGAGTCTCTCGATGGCGGGGATGACGACTGCCATCACGCCAAAAGGTTCGCGGCGGCGATTCCACCACGCCCAAGCGCGGCGGATTGCCTCGATCGTCCCGTTGCGATTGAGTAGACCGGTGTCAATGTCGACGGGCAAGAAGGCGTCGACGAAGTTCCGCAATCGGGAGATCTCTTCGTCCTTCGCGGCGATCAGCGACAGGAGCCCGGAGACATCGGTGACAGGGCGGACTTCCACTAACGGAGAATCGGCGCGCCGATCGGCCGACTTGAGGGGGATCAGGCCTCCGGACGCAAAGTGGGAAAAAGGATCACATCGCGGATGTGTCTTGTCTGGGTGATCAACATCACCAGCCGGTCGACACCGATCCCGAGACCTCCTGTCGGCGGGAGCCCGTACTCGAGCGCACGGACATAGTCCTCGTCGATCGGATGGGCCTCAAGGTCACCGGCCTCCCGCGCTGCCTCCTGCTGAACGAAGCGGGCGCGCTGCTCGATCGGGTCGTTGAGCTCGGAGAAGGCATTCGCATACTCCGACCCGGCGATCACCAACTCGAAGCGTTCGGTGAGGCCAAGAACGCGGCGATGCTGACGAGCCAATGGCGAGATCTCCTCGGGATAGTCGGTGACAAACGTCGGCTCCCAAATGGCCGGTTCGACGAGTTCCTCATAGAGCTCGGCGATCAGGCGTCCACTTCCCCAACTCGGCTCTGGGTCGAGGCCATGGTCACGCGCCAAAGCCCGGAGCCGCTCCACTGGAGTATCGAGGTCGACGGCTTCGCTAAGCGCCCGGGAAACCAGCTCAGTCATCGAAGCCTGCCGGAAGGGCGGGGAGAGATCGATGGGCTTGCCCTCGAACTCGATGGTGGTGGTGCCGACCACGGCCTTGACGCACGCCACCACCACCTCCTCGATCAGTCCCAGGATGTCGGTGTAGTCGGCCAGGGCCTGGTAGGCCTCGAGCATCGTGAACTCCGGATTGTGGGTGGAGTCAATGCCCTCGTTACGGAAGACCTTGCCGATCTCGAAAACCTTCTCTAGCCCTCCGACAACGAGCCGCTTGAGATACAGCTCGAGCGAGATCCGTAGCTTCATCTCGAGATCGAGGGCTTCGTGGTGCGTGTGGAACGGACGCGCAAGGGCCCCGGTTGCCTCGAGGAGCAAGACCGGAGTCTCGACCTCGATGAACCCTCGAGCGACGAACTGAGTCCTTAGCTCGGCGATGACTCGTGACCGCGCCCGCGCCAGGTCGATTGATCGATCGTTCACGATCAGGTCGAGGTAACGCTGACGGGATCGCGCTTCGATGTCGGTCAAGCCATGCCACTTGTCGGGCAGCGGCCGAGTGATCTTGGCCAGCACCACGAGCGAGTCGAGCCGGACACTGAGCTCGCCTTTGCGGGTGGAGATCACCTCGCCACCACCCCCAATCCAATCGCCCAAATCGATGCTTGCGGCGAGCGCGAAGCCGGCGGGGTCGAGGTGGGCCGTGTCGGCCTGGAGCTGGATGCGCCCGGAATCGTCGCGAATCGTGAGAAAGATCAACTTGCCGAACGACCGCTTCAGCAGCACGCGCCCCGCGACGGAAACACTTTCGCCGGTTTCCGATCCCGGCTCCAAGCCTTGATGAGCTTCTCGCAGTTGCGCGGCGAGGGCGGTGCGCTCGAAGCGATAGGGAAACTCGTTCGTCATTAGGAAAGGTTACGGGCGAAGATCTCCGCCAAACCGACAAGAGTTAGATCCGGTTCGATCGAGGCGATGCTTTGGGTGTGGGCCACCACTACCGCCGCTAGACCACCGGTGGCCACCGCGGGACAGTCGTCGTCAATGGTGGCGCGGATGCGGGTGACTAACCCATCGACCAGCCCGGCGTAGCCAAAGATCAATCCGCTTTGGATAGCTTCCACGGTCGAGCGGCCAACCGCGCTCCGGGGGGGAATCAGCTCCACCTGACGAAGCGCCGAGGCATGAGTGACCAACGCATCAGCAGAGACCTCCAACCCCGGCGCGATGGCGCCGCCGCGATAGGAGCCATCGCCGGCGACCAAATCCACCGTCGTGGCGGTGCCAAAGTCGACCACGATCACCGGGGGACCGAACAAACGAACGGCGCCGATGGCGTTGGCGACGCGATCGGCGCCGACTTCGCGGGGCTTGTCGACCTTGAGGGAGCTGCCGGTCTTCGTGCCCGGTCCAACCACGACCAGGTCCCCGTCAATCAAGACATCCATCGCTTCCCGCCAAGCCTCAGTTCGGGGTGGGACCACCGACGACAGGCAACCACCGGTGACGTTGCCGCCGTACTCAGCCAGCATCGAACGCAACAACAGCCGCGACTCGTCCGCCGTTCGATCCCGGTCGGTCGATATCCGCCAACGATGGACGACCCGATCACCATCCCAAAGACCAACGACGGTCGTGGTGTTGCCAACATCGATAAGCAGGAGCATCAGGAGTAGAGCCGGCTCGGAGCCGAGAGCCTGATTCCACGATCGCCGACCACGTTGCCGGCCACCAGATCGAACGCCACGTTGTCGATCAATCGCACCGACCCGATCCGAGCCGCCAGGGCAAGAAAGGACGGCCGATCGATGCGATCGATGGGTTGGGCTGTGTCCTGGGAAGCAAGGGTGACGTATTCGAAATCTATCCCCGATCCAACTCGGCGGACGGCCTCGATCAGCTCGTCAGCCTCGAAGTGACCCGCTTCGGCGAGGTCGGCGGCCGCAAACAAACCCTTGCTGAGAAGCAGCGATGGCGGCCGATCGTCCGGGCCGAGGTAGACGTTGCGACTGGACAGAGCGAGTCCATCGGCCTCTCGCAAAGTCGGCCGGCCGATCACAGTCACCGGGAACGACAGGTCGAGGACCAAACGCCGCACCACCGCGAGCTGCTGGGCATCCTTGCGACCGAAAAAGGCGAAATCGGGTTGCAACCCGGCGAAGAGCTTGGCGACCACCGTGGCGACGCCGGCAAAGTGACCCGGACGGCGGGGTCCTTCGAGATGATCGGCGACCCTGGCAACCTCAACCCTGGTCAAAGGCTCGACCGGATACATCTCTTCGGTCCGCGGTACAAAGAGAAGATCAACACCCTGTTCGCGGGCAATCTCCAGGTCCCGGTCGAGGTCGCGGGGATAGCGCTCGAGGTCGGCGCGATCGTTGAACTGCAGCGGGTTGACGAAATGGGAGACCACCACGGTTTCGCTTGCTGCCCGCGCCGCGGCCATCAGCGCGGAATGGCCTTCGTGAAAGAAGCCCATGGTGGGGACGAGCCCGACGCGGCCGCGCCCGCGCTGGCGGGTCTCGGCGAAAGTGCGAGTGATCTCGGTCATCGTTCGAGTATTCCGGCCGGGAGCTCAACCCCCGCGGTCAGCGCGGTGGCCTCGGCCAGCAGCAGGAACTGGTGATCGAGGCCGATCTTCCGCGCCGCCTCGAGCTGGGCTCTCACCGTTTCCCAATCGCCGCGGGCGATCGGTCCGGTCAATGCCGACCGGGGACCTTTCGCAAACGCGTTCTCGAGAATCTCGGCGCTGAGCGGCGCGGCCGCCGCAAAGGGAACGCCGGCTTCACGCAACAGCCGCTCGGCCAGATCGAGACCGGCGAGAAGAAAGTTGGAAGCAGCAGCCGCCCCGGCGTGATAGGCCGGCTTGGCCGAGTCGGCGAGATCGAATTCGGTCATCCCCAGGTCGTCGGCCAGGCGGGCGAGACGCCGACGCAAGCCACCGCCGGCGGTGACCGCCACCCACGAGCCGCTGAGCGCCGCCGCTCCACTAAGAGGGTCGGGAAGTGTTTGCAGAGGATGGAACGATCCAACGTCCCAACCGAGGGCGGTGAGTCCTGCGAGGGCATCCACCGAGGTCGCCCCCGACAGGTGGATCGCCGAGGCCGGGAGATGATTCCCGGCTACCTCGCTCGCAGCGGCAGTGATATCGGAGTCACGGGTGGCGACGACCACGAGATCGGCCGCGGGCCACTTGTGGTCGATCATCGGAAAGGGCAAATCCCATCTCTGCGGCGACCGTGCCACCAGCCCGACGATCTGGTGTCCCACGGCGGCTGCGGCCAAGGCCAGCGCTCCCCCTGCCCGACCCGGACCGACGATCAAGATCTTCACAAGCCATCACCTTGGCCGTCACCAAATGCCGGGAATGAGCCGTCCGCGCACCTGCTTTCGGTAATCGTCATAAGCCGCATAGACAATACGGAGGCGCTTCTCCTCAAATCCACCCTTGAACCAGAAGAAGGTTGCAGTCACCACTGCCACGCCCCCCACCCAAACCGAACCCACCAGGAGCGCAGTGCCGGCAAACAAGAGCACAATCCCGGCATACATCGGATGGCGCACGAAGCGATAGACCCCGCGAGCGGCGAGCTGGGCTTGCCGGGGAATCGGGAAGGGGGTGAAGGCCTCGCCAAGCGCCGCTGCGGCCTGCAGCATCAGATACGCCGCGAGCGCGATCGGCACCAATCCCAGCCATTGCCAGCCCTCGGGCCAGCGGCCCTCAGCAAAAACGACGATTCCGAAGATCATGAACAGAACCCCTTGCGCCCAGACCCAGGAACTACCGCGGTCGAGAAACTGGATGCGGTCATCCTTCCACTCCTCCGCCACTCGAAGCGCTTTCTGGTCGATCAGATTGTCGAGATGATCGGATGCGGTGCCTCCTTGTAGTTGCGCGTCGCGCCATACCTCGGTGAGCGGAGCAACGACGAAGCGGCGGAGATGCGCACGCGGATGAGGCAGGATCAACTCTTCACTATTCGCCGTGGCGCCCCTCACAGCAATTAGGTCGAGGTCGAGAGTGCGTGGCCCCCAGTGCTCGTGGCGCACGCGGCCCGCTTCGTCCTCGATCTGCTGCAGCTTGCGCAACAGTTGCTCCGGCGATTCGTCGAGCTCGAGCAAAACGACGGCGTTGAGAAACTCGTCCTGAAGGGGCCCACCGATCGGTTCGGTCAGAAAGAGCGAGGAAACGGCCAGGATCGGATAGGCCTCCTCCAATCTTCGAACGGCGCCACGAAGTTGCCCGAGCCGATCGCCGAGGTTGGACCCGAGGCTGATTGCCGCCTTAACCATTCAGTTGTTGTTGGGCCGGTCGCGCGTGATGACCACCGCCACGTCGTCAAACTCGGCTCGGATCGGAGCGTCGGGTTTGCGAACAGTGACCCTCACCGCCAGCACCGGTTTGAACTCGAAGACGGTTTCTGCCACCCGTTGGGCGACCCGCTCGATGAGGTTCCAACGTTCGCTGGCGACCACTTCTTGTACTCGCTCGGTCAACGACCCGTAGTCGACCGTGTCGTCGAGCGAATCGGATTCTCCCGCCTGCGCCAGGTCGATGGTGAGCTCGACGTCGATGACGAAACGCTGGCCGATCTGTCGCTCCTCGGCCAGGACCCCATGATGAGCGAAGACCTGGAGACCGCGGATGCTGATTACGTCGGCCACACTCCATTCTTGGCCGTGCCTTGAAGACTTATCAACTAGGGAAGAAAGGTGGGCTTCGCCGGCTGCACCTAATGACGACGCGTCGGGTCCGGACCGCAGCCACACATTTCCTCCAGCGATTCCCACGTTCTCCTCCTTCGTTGAGAAAGAAACGAGAACGCGGCTAGACCACCAGATAACCTCCCTACCCCAAACTCAAGTGTTAGGTGGGGATGAGCGCCCGGGCCTCGGGCCCCAGTGGGCGGCGCAGGATCTCCTCCACGAGCGCCACGGCCATGATCGGCTGGCTGACCAGCCCCGACCACACCAGATATCCGGCCAGGAAACCGGCGAGATCGTCGTTGATGGTCTCGCCATGGACGAGCACGCGGGCGCTGGGGTCTTGCAGCGCCTCGTGCAGAGCTTCGAAAACCTTGAGCGCATCGCTCCGATTTGGGGGCACTGGCACCGAGATGTGGCGAGCGTTGAGCCCGGCTTCGCGGTAGGCGGCTAGGTTTTGATTGCCGGGAAGGACGGTGATGACCGAGGTGACCTGCGCCCCCCGTTTCAGCCAGTTGATTTCCTCTTCCCGACGGATCTTGCGGTGCTGAAAGCCGTGACCGCCAATCCGTTCGGAGACGGCGAGGCGGTCGGCGATTACCCACATGAAGCCGCGGGGTTTCAAGCCCGTGTTGACGATCACCTTTCCGACGGCCGCACGATAGCCACCCCGACCGCGAGTGCCGCCTTGCAAGCCGCCACATTGTGAACGCGAAAAATGGAACCACCGCGCTCCCAAGCCAATACCACGCTTACCGCGGTGGCAACATCGCGGTCCGCAGCCACGTCGAGGCCGGTCAGCCGGCCGAGAAACGCTTTTCGCGAGGTTCCGACGACCAACGGATATCCAAGCCGACGCAGCTCCTCGAGACCAGAAAGCAGCTCAAGGTTGTGATCCACGTTCTTGCCAAAGCCGATCCCGGGATCCACGCAGATTTGCTCACGGCTGACTCCGGCCTGCATCGCTTTCCGCGCACGATCGGATAGGAACTCGCTGACCTCGTCAACCACCGACTGGTAGCGGGGATTCTCTTGCATTGTCTCGGGCTTGCCCTGCATATGCATCAGGACCAGACCGGCGTTGTAGGCGGCCACCGTTTCCAGGAGCTGAGGATCCTCACCGGCACGAACATCGTTGACGATCGCGGCACCGGCGGCCAACGCCGCGGCTGCCACTTCGCCCTTGCTGGTGTCAACCGAGATCATCTCTCCTGCCAGGCCCTCGACTACAGGCAGCACGCGTTCGAGCTCGATCGTGACGCTGACCTCGTCGGCGTTCGGTCGGGTCGATTCTCCGCCAATGTCGACGATGTCGGCTCCTTCGGCTTGCAATCTCCGAGCGTGGGCAATGGCTTGGCCGGCATCGAGCAGCCGGCCGCCGTCGCTGAAAGAGTCGGGGGTGACGTTGACAATCCCCATCAGCCGGGGAGAGCTCAGATCCAGCCGGCCGCGGGCAGTCAACCAGCTGGTTGCCATCAGCGGAGCAGGGATAGCGCCTCGGCTCTGGTCGCGGGATTGGTCGCCATCGTCCCCCTGACCGCGGAAGTCACCGTCACCGCGCCAGGCTTCTTGATGCCTCGCATCGTCATGCACAGGTGCTCCGCCTCGACCACCACCAAGACTCCCATCGGTTTGAGACGATCCATCAAGGTGTCCGCCACCTGCGCGGTGAGCCTCTCCTGCATCTGCGGCCGCCGGGCAAACCCTTCGACCAGGCGAGCCAACTTCGACAGGCCGGTCACCTGGCCATCCGGAATGTAGGCAACGTGGGCCTTGCCGATGAACGGCAAGAGGTGGTGTTCGCACAGCGAGTTGAACGCGATGTCTTTGACCATGACGATCTCCTGGTAGTGCTCCTCGCCAAAGAAGGCGTCGACCTCGTCGCCGGGGTCGCGGTGAACGCCTTCGAAGAGTTCGGCATACATGAGCGCGACCCGCGTCGGAGTATCGATCAGCCCCTCGCGTTCGGGGTCCTCGCCAATCGCGAGCAGGATCTGGCGGACGCCTTCTTCAATCGCTTGGAGGTCGACAGGCGACGAACCGTCGTCACCGGCAGTCATCTCAGGAGCCGGGAGCGTCGGCCGGCTTCATCCGCGGGAGGAGCACACGTGGCTTTTTCGGTCCGGCCGCGGGCTGGGTCTCCTCCGGCGCCGAAACCGCCGCCGCCTCGGGCTGGAGTTCAGGCACTCTTGCTTGGGGCAGCCTGATTCGCAGCTCACCGTCGGGGGCGTGCTCCCACTTGGGCACGTCGTGAAAGATCTCGGCGAGCTCGTCGGGGCCAACGGTTTCCCGCTCGAGCAGGATTCCCACCATCCGCTCCATCGCCTCGGTGTGAGTCTCGATGATCACTAGCGCTTCGGAATGCGCGGCTTGGATCATGCCCCGCACCTCCTCATCGATGAACGCCGCTACCTCGTCCGAGTAATCCTGCTGACGGGAATAGTCGCGTCCGAGAAAGACCTCCCCCGCGGCGCGCCCGTACTGCATCGGTCCAAGCTTGTCGCTCATCCCGTACTCCATCACCATCTTGCGAGCGATCTGAGTCGCCTTCTCGATGTCGTTGGCGGCCCCCGAGGTGGGGTCGGAATAGATCAGCTCTTCGGCGGTGCGTCCGCCGAGCAACATCGCCAATTGATCGACCAGCTCCGAACGGCGCACGAGGTACTTGTCGTGGGTGGGCAGCGAGAGGGTGTGCCCGAGCGAGCGGCCGCGGGCGACGATCGTGAGCTTGTGCACCGGATCGGCCATAGGCAGGGCCCAACCGACCAAGGCGTGGCCGGTTTCGTGATAGGCGATGAGGCGGCGCTCCTCATCGGTCATAACCTTGGACTTGCGCTCCGGCCCGGCGATCACCCGATCGATCGCCTCTTCCATCTCCGACATCGAGATCATCGTCTTGCGGCGCCGGGCTGTCAGCAACGCAGCCTCGTTGATCAGGTTGGCAAGGTCTGCGCCGGTGAAGCCCGGGGTGCGCCGAGCGAGTACCGCCAGATCAACGTCGCTCCCCAGGGGCTTGCCCTTGGCATGCACGTTGAGGATGGCTTCGCGACCGACGATGTCGGGAGCGTCGATCACAACCTGGCGATCGAACCGTCCCGGTCGAAGCAAAGCCGGATCGAGGATGTCGGGCCGGTTGGTCGCGGCGATCACGATCACGCCGTTGTTGGTGTCGAAACCGTCGAGCTCGACCAGAAGCTGGTTGAGGGTTTGCTCGCGCTCGTCGTGGCCGCCGCCCAGCCCGGCCCCGCGGTGACGGCCGACCGCATCAATCTCGTCGATGAAGACGATCGCCGGGGCGTGACTCTTGGCTTGTTCGAAAAGGTCGCGCACCCGGGAGGCCCCGACACCGACGAACATCTCGACGAAGTCCGAACCGGAGATCGACAGGAACGGCACTCCCGCTTCCCCGGCGACGGCCCGAGCGAGGAGGGTCTTCCCGGTGCCGGGAGGTCCGAACAGCAACACCCCCTTCGGGATCTTGGCGCCGAGCTGGCGATACTTGTCGGGGTTCTGGAGGAAGTCTTTGATCTCCTGCAACTCCTCGATCGGCTCGGTCAGCCCGGCGACGTCATTGAAAGTGATGCGCGGGGATTCCTTCGAGAACATACGGGCACGGGCCTTCCCAAATTGCATGACCCGGTTCCCGCTCCCCTGCATCTGCATGAAGATGAAGATCATGAAGCCGAGCAGGAACACCCATGGCAAAAGGCTGATGAGGATGGTCCCCAAACCATCTGGCTGGTTGTTCACTTGGAAGAAGACGCTCTGATCCTGCAGCAGCGTGGTCAGCTCACCTTCCCAACCATCGGTGTAGTCGGCGATGACGTCGAACCGATCGGCCGGGAGCGGCGACTCGACCCGGCGGCCCTGAACCTGGTTGCTCCGGGAGAGAATCTCCACCGCGGCAAAGTCGTCGCGGTTCACCTCATCGAGGAAGCGAGTGAGGGTCACCTCCTCAGGCTGACCCCATTGATCGAACCAACGCTGAGCCAACAAAGCCATGGCGATAATGGCAACCGCATAGATGGCAAGAGTGCGGAGAGAACGGTTCATCGGATCGTTGATGCTACGGCATGACCGTTTCTAGGAGAACCCTCAAGATCGGGGCAGCCTCACCTCAAAGCGGGCTCCATGATCACCGTCGACCTTGACCGAGCCGCCATGAGCGTCGACCAAGCCTTTAACCACATAGAGACCGATCCCAGCGCCGGGATGCTCTCTCGAACGCCGGACAAAGCGCTCGAAGATGAGCGTCCGATCCTCGGGATTAACCCCTTTGCCCTGGTCCTCCACCGTCAGCACCACATCGTCATCGTCATAACCCACCGAAACTGAAACAACCGCGCCGTCGGGGCTGTGAGCAACGGCGTTGTCGATGAGGTTGGTCACCACCCGGGTGAGCTTGAGAAAGTCCCCTTCGACGGTGACCTCCGGCTCATCGGCGAAGACTTCGAATCTGACGCCTTGGTGGCGGGCGGCAAAGGGCGCGATCACCAGCCGGACCAGTTTGACAAGGTCGATCGGCTCGTTCTCGAGCCGCGGCCGGCCCTGCTCGACCTGGCCGAAGTCGAGCGAAGCTGGTCGAGCTGCTCAACCAACTGTCTCGGCCTCGCTCCGGATGTAGGCGGTGGCTTCGCTGGCAGTCGCGTCGGAAGCCACTGCCGCCTGCTCCGCGAGGATCGCCGCAAATCCGGCGATGCCGGTTAGGGGAGCTCGCATGTCATGGCCGATGCCGATCAGAAACTCGAGCCGCTCGGCAAGCAATCGTTCGATCTCAGAACGAGTCCTGTTCAAGCCTCGACGCCTTCCAAGACCCCGACATAAGGAAGGTTGCGGTATAGCCCGGCGTAGTCCAGCCCATATCCGATGACGAACTCGGGCCCGATCCGGAAAGCCACATACCTGATGTTGAGGGGAACTCGCTGAATCCCCTCCTTCAAGAGCAGAGTCGCGACTTCGAGCGAAGCGGGGCGTCGCACCGCCAGCGACTTGAGCAGATAGCTGAGCGTGAGCCCGGAGTCGATGATGTCCTCGACGATCAACACGTGTTTGTCGGCGATCTCGCTGTCGAGATCCTTGAGGATCCGCACCACCCCCGAGGTCTGGGTGGCGGCTCCATACGATGAGACGGCCATGAAGTCGAAGTGGACCGGCAAGTCGATATGGCGAGCAAGATCGGCCATAACGATGAATGCCCCTTTAAGAACGCCCACCATGATCAGCTCTTGTCCGGCGTAGTCGGCACTGATCTGTTTCCCGAGGTCGGAAAGCGCGCTCGAGATTTCCTCAGCCGAGATCAGATTTCTTATCGCCATAACGCTCTCATCGTGTGGGGGGCAAAGGTAGCGAACGGCAGACGAGCCATGGTCCGACCCGTTCGACGCGAAGCCCACCCCGGAGCTCGGTGGCGCCGCGCTCGCCGATCACGACGTCCCACACCTGCCGCGTTTCGGATCGATCGAGGCCGTAGCCGCCATGCAGGGGACGCAGCGCAGACCGCAGGACGTCGGCGGCGGCCTCAAATCCGGCCGCCCACAACCGCGAATTGGCGATTCGCCAGCCGTCGCTCGTCAACTCACCCAGGTCAAGGTCGCGGTCGCGCGGACGGAAACCAGCGGCCAAGCCGACCAGGGCGGAGCGGATGGCCGGGTTGTATTCCGCCTCGAGCATCGGCAGGAGGCGATGACGAATCCGGTTGCGCAGCGGGTCGAGGTCGTCGTTGGTGGGGTCGTCCTCCCATGGCAAGCCGGACAGAGTGGCGAGCTCGCGGGTTTCGGACCGGGTCACGTCGAGCAATGGTCGGGCGATCCGATCGCGCAAACGCGGAATTCCATGCAGTCCTTCCGACCCGGTTCCGCGCAAGATGTTGGCGAGCACCGTCTCGGCCTGATCGTCGAGGGTGTGCCCAGTGAGGAGCGTCTCGCCTTCGCGCAAGGAGCCGAGCAGCAACTCATATCGCCGGCCTCGAGCCGCGCCTTCCGACCAACGTTCTATTTCAACTTCCTCAACCTTGAACGGAACTTTCAATACTTGGGCAATGGATTCGGCAGCTTGTTGCATCCGGTCGGAGTGGGGACGGCCATGATGGACATGAATAAGTCGCACCGGTCCGGAAACTGCCGCCAGGGCGGCCGAATCCGCCCCACCTGACAAGGCCACGACCCGCGGCGGGGCGGGAAGGTCGAGGCGCTCGTCGATGTCGGTCCGCAGTCGCGCTAGGCGACGCGTCGCAACCATTCCTGCGGGTGATAGATCTCGGCCAAGGTCGGCAATGCCGCCGGCGCCTCCCAGGCGCGGTTGATTCGGTCCCACCCGGCTTCCCTCTCGACGACCTGGATGAAAGCTTCGCCGAGCTCGTATTGCTTCATCTTCATCTCCATCCCGAGCAGCCGGAAGAGCGCGGCCGTGCGCGGGTCCTTGCGACGCGCCTTGAGGACCGACGACATGCGACCCTGACTAGGCAAGATCCGCGCTCCGATGCGGTCCATCACCACATGGCCATGGCCTTCGAGCAAAGACATCAGCGCCTGGACCTTATCGATCGCCACTTTCTGCTCGGGGGTGGCGAGAAGCCCCAGGATTCCGGAGTCGTCGATGAGCGGTTGGCCGGTTTTGCCGGCAGCGACGGCTTCGGCGACGAGTCGGGCCATGCGGCCCGGCACGGGCCCCGAGTTTGCGACCAGCTCGTGGACGAGGCTGAGGAAGTAGTCGCGCAGCCAGGGAACGCCGATGAATTGGGCGCGGTGGGTGGCTTCGTGGAGGGCGATCCACATCCGGAACTCGGAGGGACGGAATTGCTGCAGTCGTTCCAGCATCAACACGTTCGCACCAACCATCGCGACCAGGTCGCCCTCGTCCTCGTCGTCGGGCAGCACTAGCTCGTATTGGCCCAAGACGCGTTTGGCGAGGATGCCGAGAATGGCACCGGTCTCCACTGCCATCACCCTCCGAGCCAGGGCCGCCGACGACCCTTCTTTCCCGGTTTCGGCCAGCTTGGCGGCGATCTTCTCTTCGATCGGGGCGAGCATGCGGGTAAAGCTGCGAACGTTGCGGCCCGCCCATTCTCCTCTCGTCACCACCCGCACGTCTGGCGCGCCCGGGGTGATGAGGCCGGTCTCGGAGGTGACCATTTCCGCCGCTCGGCTAAAAAGCTCCGGCACTTGGGCCCGCATCTGGGCAAAGTGATACGTCTCCGCAAGGGGGTAGTTGCCGGCGACCCGGGTGGCCACCGGTACCGCGAGACTCCAATGGGAATCGGTCACCGGACGACGCGATAACGCTTGCGGACAACGCCGGTGAAATAGCGGACGACGGTCAGGATCACGACCACCGCGGCCACGAGGAGCAACGTTGGGATAAAGAAGCGATAGGTCCAGTCGGGCTGAGTCTCCTCAGGCTCGGTGACCTCGGTCGACACCGCCGGCACGATCGGCTCCGCGGTGGTCGTGGTTTCCCCGACTACCGTCGTAGCAACGCCGCCGCCCTCGACAGTCGTGCCGGTTGCCGCCGTCGTGCCTGTTGCCGCCGTGGTGCCTGTTGCCGCCGTAGTGCCTGTTGCCGCACTGGTTGTGGCCGCTACGGCAGGGAGGGCCAATCCCGTCGTCAGGATTGCCAGAGTAAACAAAACCATAAGCCTTCGGGCCACTCGGCGAGATTAACCCGGCCTCTCCCCCCGAAGGGGGGAGTACCCGAAAGGGGTGGGGGCGTTTTACTGGCCTGCGAGGAAAAAATGGTTTGCCCAGCTCAATCCTCCCGGCCCCCGCACGGCGGTCCGCCCTCGCCGCCAAATTCGGCAGGTGAGGAACGCCTAAAACGTTATTCGGTACCACCGCACCGGAAGCCGTCTCGCTGGTGCCGAATTAGCTAAACGACGTTCCCCACCTGCCGAATTAGCGAGCAGCCACCTGGGCTCAACCGATCAGAAACCCGCCGCCCAGCGGGTGATTCCAAATTTGTCAGCACATCCGTGGCTCCGAGCAAATTTGGTACTACAGCCGCGTTTTCCGCGGATGTAGCAACAAATAACGCCAGGAGCACGGACGTAGTAACAAATTTCGGATCGGTCTGAGGCTTGACTGGGCTTCCGGCCCATCACCAACATGCGATTTACCTCTACCCGAACCTGTCCTTGGAGGGGAGAACCCCTAGCGGTCGGTTTCGAGTGCTTGGCGCAAGCGGGCCAGGAACTCCGGGGGGACCTCTTCGTGGAGTCGCTCGCGGATGACGACCTTGAGCCGCTGCTCAAAGGTGAAGGCCTTTTCGCAGCCGTCACAGTCGCCGAGATGGCGGCGGATCTGCCAGGTGCGATACCAATTGACCTCGCGATCTAGATAGCTGTAGACATCGGCAATCGCGTCGTCGCACTTACTCACAGTTGATCCTTTTGGACGAGACCCCGTTGGGCTGCAAAATCCCATAACGCCGCTTGGAGGGCCTTTCTTCCCCGATGCAGGCGCGACATCACGGTTCCGATCGGAATTTCGAGGATTCGGGCGATTTCTTTGTATGAGAAACCTTCGAGATCGGCCAGCAGCACCACCATCCGAAAATTCTCCGGCAAAGCCTCGACCGCCTGTTTGATGTCGTCTTCGACGAGACCCTCGAGCAGTTGCTCCTCAGCCGACGAGCTCAGCCCAACCGCGGTCTCTCGATTCAAACGCCGGAACAGGTAGACGTCCTCCAAGTCGCCAAGGTCGGTCTCCTGAGGACGCCTGGTATCGCGGCGGTAATTGTTGATAAACGTGTTGGTGAGGATCCGATAGAGCCAAGCCTTGAGATTGGTCCCTGCCTCGAACGACGCATACGCGCGATACGCCTTGAGAAATGTTTCCTGGACCAGGTCCTCAGCGTTGGACGGGTTCCGGGTCAGTCGAACGGCGGCGGCATAGAGCTGCGGTGCCAGCGGCATCGCATCTTGCTCAAAGTCTGCCTGATCAGCCATCCAGAGCCGGAGAGGGGAGTTGAACCCCTGACCTGCTCATTACGAGTGAGCTGCTCTGCCACTGAGCTACTCCGGCGAG
>JBPCQV010000173.1:0-5847 GCA_050997725.1 Acidimicrobiia bacterium | reverse complement strand
AGGCGCATGCCGTTGATGGCCGGGTTGTCGGCGTTGGCGGCGACGACCGCCTCGAGGGTCTCATTCGAGACCGAGTCGGGATCGAAGTCCTCGCCCGCCACCCCCGACAGGCTCTGATCTTCGGGCCGGGCTTGTTGGAACTGACCGACGGTGGCGACCGCGACGGCTCCTCCCAACACGAGCACCGCCGCCCCCCAGATCCAGCGACGGGAAAGAGCCGGAGAAACCGCCGGGGCGGCGCCAGCCGGCAGAAGATCCGCCGGCAGCTGATCTGCTGGCGCCGCCTGGAAGCGTCGAGCCACCATCGCTGTCCCTATCCCGAGCGCCACGAGCGGCGCCAGCCAGAGCCAGAGGGTTGCCCCCCGCGCCGGGGGGTTTAGAAGGAGCGAGCCACCGTAGGAGGTGAGCAATTCGTCGATGATCTGCTGATCGTTTAGCCCCTCGTCGATGCGAGCGCGGACCAGATCCATCATGTTGCGAGCTGTTTCGGAGGGAGAATCGACGATGGCCTCCCCTTGACACACCGGGCAGCGGACCTGGCTGCCGATGGCTTGCGCCCGGTCCTCTGCCGGAGGCGGGGCGGTAACGACCACTAGCGCGACGGCGATCGCCAACACGGCGAGCACCAACCACGAACCGGTTCGCCGCGAAGTACTAGGCAACGAGGGACGGCTCCCGGGTGCGACGACTGGCCGTGAGCGACCAGATTCCTCCCGCCGCGACGGTGAGCCCTCCCATCCACAGGAGCCAGATCCCCGGCGAGGTGTTGAGTCGCAACAGGATGCCCTCGCCATCGATGTTGAGCAGGGTCAGGTAGAGATCGCCCTTCCAGGTCGAGTGCACGGCCGGCGTGGTGATCCCGGAGGTGTCGGTGCCGAAATAGTTGGCCCGCGGGGCCAGCTCGGTGACCGGGTTTCCTGCCTGATCGGCAACGGCAATCGTCGCTCCTTGGACCCGCCGGTTGGGTTCGGTGAAGAGGAAGGGCGACCGGTAGGTGAGCTCGTATCCGCCGAAGTCGACAGTATCACCGGGCGCCATGGTGACATCGGTCTGCAAGCCGAGATTGGCGGCCAGGGCAAGCCCGATCACCGCCAGCGCCACCCCGCAATGCGAGAGCTGACCGGCCCAGAACGAGGGCTCACTCGTCAGCTGCCGCCGCACTCCCGAAAAGAGAGGCTCGCCGCGGATTGCCGAGCTCTTCGCCGATCGCTCGACGAGATTGGTGACGGCGACCGCGATCACGTAGGTGCCGATCACCACGGCGAGGACTACGTAGCCGAGACGGCTGATCGTGATCGCGGCCACCAGACCAGTTAGCAAGGCGATCCCGACTGGCAGCCGGAGACGGTCGGCAACCGCCACCGGATCGGCCTGGCGCCAGGGAAGCAAAGGCCCCACTCCCATCGCCAGCAACAAGCCGAAGCTCAAAGGCACCGCCAGCCGGTTGAAGAACGGCTCGCCCACCGAGACCCGAGCGCCGGTCACGGCTTCGAGCACGATCGGATAGAGGGTTCCCGCCACGACCACGAAGGCGTAGACGCACAGGAGCAAATTGTTGAGCAGGAAGCCGCCTTCCCGGCTCACCAAGGTCTCGAGGCGTGCTGCCCGGTCAAGCATCGGGACCCGGGCTGCAAACAGCGTCAATGAACCGACCAGGACCAGGAAGAGAAAGCCCAGCAGCACCGGCCCGATGGCCGACTGCGTGAACGAGTGGACCGACGCGACGGTCCCCGATCGGGTGAGGAAAGTACCGAGAATCGTGAGGGCGAACGCGGTGATGACCAGCACAAAGTTCCAAGATTGCAAAGCCTGGCGACGCAGCTGCACGAGCGAGGAGTGGAGAAAGGCGGTAGCGATCAACCACGGCATGAACGAGGCGTTCTCGACCGGGTCCCATGCCCAGTACCCGCCCCACGACAAAACCTCATAAGCCCACCACGCGCCAAGCACGATGCCCATCGAGAGGAAGGTCCAGGCGAGGAGGCTCGAGCGGCGGCTGAGCCGTAGCCAGTCGGTGCCGGGCTGGCCGAGGGCGAGGGCGCTGATTGCGTAGGCGAAGGGAACCGTGAGCCCGACATAACCGAGATAGAGCATCGGAGGATGCACCGCCATCAGGATGTGGTTCTGCAACAGCGGGTTGGGACCCGGGCCATCTGGTGGGGCAATCGCGGCCGCCCAAGGAAACGGGCTCGAGGCCACACAGCCGTTGACAACGGCGTCGACGCAGACGCGGAAAGGATCGGCAACGGTGAGTTGGAGCCCGAAGAAGAAGATCCCGACTGCTCCCATCACCGCCAAGGCACCCGCCCCGAGACGGCTGGGTTCGCGCAAATAACGCCGGAGGACGCCCCAGGTGAAGACGGCGAGGACCAACCCCCAAAGCACGATTGAACCTTCGAGGGCGGCCCAGCCGGTTGCTAGGTTGAACGGGAAGGGGGTGTCGCGGGAATGATGGTTGGCGACGTACTCCAGGGTGAAGTCGTTCGCCAGGAGCGCCCCTTCCAGGGCGAGAAAGGCGACGCCGCCGCCGGTGAGGACAAAACGAGCGGCGCCCTTCAGCGACGAAGGCTCGGCTTGGCGACGGGTCCCGTGCCACACCAACGCGACCGAGCCACCCAGGGCGATGAGGATGCCGATCAAACCGGCGAAAGCGAACATCTAGGAGAGATTCGTCAAGGTCAACTCACCAATGATTGGCTCACGGCGTTTCCGGCGGCTGGTAATTCTCGTCGTGGCGCACCAGGGCGAGGCTGGCATCGAAGAGCCAGGTGCCATCGGTCAGGGACCGCCAGTGGCCCTCGACCACAACCCCGATACCCTCGGCAAAGAGGGGTGGGGTGGCGGGTGGGGTTAGCGCAACTTCCACGGTTTCGGCTCCATCGGTAACACTGAAGTGTTTGACGTCGCCATCCTCACTCAAGGATCCATCCACCACCTGGCCGCCAAGCCGGAACCGCGACAACTCACCAGTGACCGATCGTTGGGCGACCGCCTCCGACGGCGTCAGGTAGTAGGTGAGGTTGTCGCCGATGCTGGTGATCACCAATCCGACCACCGTCGCGGCCACCAATACGAGGGCGGGCCAGAGAAACTTCCGGTAGGGCATCGCTCAGTTGCGGCGGCGGAGCCGCAGAAGCAAGCGGCCTACGTACCAGACGAGCAGGCCATAGGTGATCGCGTAGGCGATGCCAACGACAACCCCTTCAGGCATCTCCCAGACCTCCGGCTGCCTGCGATTTAGGAGCAATCACAGCCGTGCCGGCGATCGGGCTGGTTGCCCGGGCTTCGGACTCGGCTCGGGCCAGAATCATGCGGGTGAGCAAGAGGCTGAAGTAGACCAGGTTGAAGGCGACCAAGTTGACGAGCAGCGCGCGCAACATCGGCGGTGCCATCGTCGTCCCGTCGGGTCGGATGCTCTGGGTCTGGTGAAGGCTGCGGAAGAGGTTCACCGAGAAGTAGACGAGGGGAACCTGGACGACCGCCACGATCCCCAGGATCGAGGCACGGTTGGCCGCCACCACCGGATTGACGTTGAATCGCCGCAGCGCCAGATAGCCGCAGTAGACGAGGAACATCACCGCGGTCGAGGCCATGCGCGGGTCGGCCCAGTCGAAGAACACTCCCCAGACCGGACGGCCCCAAATGGCGCCCGTGAGCAGGGCCAAGCCGGTGAAGAGAACGCCGATCTCCGCCGACGACGCCGCCAGGCGATCCCACCAGAGGTTCTTTCGTATCCGCCAACCGATGGATCCGAGCGCGGTGATCCCAAAGGCGAGGAAAGCCAGCCACGCAGTCGGCACGTGGATATAGAGGATGCGGGAGTAGGTGCGCTGAACTGCGTCCGCGGGAGCGGTGAGGGCCAGGAGAAGGCCGAGCCCGACTACCGCGAGCGTCAAGCCGAAGAGCACCTTGTGCCCGACTTTGAACCTGATCATCCGAGAGTCTCCTCGAGGGGTCTTGCGGTCAACACGCCGGCGATGATTCCGATGAGGTCGATGAGGACCAGAACCAGCACCCAGGTGAGGATACCGCCCGGCCCGAATTGGCCAGAAACTGTTGCCGCTTGGCCGACCTGAGCGGCGGCTATGACGAGAGGGATCGCCAGCGGCCCGACGAGCAGGGCGGCGATGGCTCCACGGGACCGTAAGCCGATCGTCAGGTCGGAGATCACCGTCGCAATCACCGCCAGTCCGATCGCGAAGAGGAATACGCCCGCACCCAGCCAATGGCCCGCCGCGATCGGCGGTGGTGAGAAGAGAACGATCGTCCCCAACAGGCTGATCGTCATGAGCAGCACCAGCAGGATCAGGTTGGCCAGGAACCGGCCGAAGAATGCCGACGCCGGATCGATCCCGGACAGCCGGATCTGGTCGGTGACGGCGCGGACGTGACCGGTCGCCTGCCGCCACGCAATCTGTCCCCCAAAGAGAAGCGAGATCATCCAGAAGGCGGCGAAGCCAACCCGGCTGGTGGTGGCTTGATCGATGCCCAGCGCGATCGGCAGGACGAGGAGCGCGGCGAGCGCGAATGGCGTGACCAAGCCAACAACTTCGGCTGCCCTCCGCTCGACCGCGAGCTCGTGGCGAACGATCAGAAGGATGTGGTCAAGCCTCATTGCAGGACCCCCGCATCGAGATAGTGCATGCGAGTCGACGTCTCGGCGAGGTTGGACGCGTCATGCGAAACCACGACTGCGGCGCCGTTTCTGTCCAAACAGGCCTCGATCACGGCTGCGACCAAGGGGCGGGCGTCCTGGTCGAGGCCGTCGGTGGGCTCGTCGAGCAACAACAAGTCGGGCGAATGGAGGAAAAGCCGGGCAAGGTCGGCTCGGCGCAGCATGCCCGCCGAGCAGTCGATCGCCCGTCGATCCATAGCCCCCTTCAACCCGACCGTCTCGAGGGCCTCTTCGGCCGATTTGGATGATCCGCCTCGCAGCTGAGCATGGAAGCGGAGGTTGTCGATCAGGCTCAGCTCCGGGGCGAGGGCCGGCTCATGTCCCAACAACCCGATGCGGGGGCGAATGTTCCGTACCCCCGGCCCCCCCAATGCCTCGCCGAGCACCTCTCCATCACCGCTGTCGGGGGGACGAAGTGTGGCCAGGACGCGCAACAAGGTCGTCTTGCCCGAACCGTTGGGTCCCGAGATCCCGACGCATTCCCGGGACGCGACTTCCAGGCTGGCCGAGGCCACGATGGGAACCAGTCCGGCCGAGACCGCCACCTCGCGCAGCCGGAGCAATGTCTTCGTCGTCACACGGCCAAAGCTACATTCGACGTGTGGAGCGTTACACGAAGATCGTCGCCACCATCGGACCGGCGGTCGCCAGCCCCGAAGGGGTGATGAGCCTGATCGAGGCGGGCATCGATGTCGCCCGGCTCAACTTCTCCCACGGCGACCACGAGGTCCACAAGCGATATGCCGAATGGGTCCGAGCCGCCGCCGCCACCACCGGACGCAATGTCGCGTTGCTCCAAGACGTCCAAGGTCCCAAGCTGCGAGTTGGTTCCTTTCCGGGCGGGAGCATGGTTCTTTCGCCGGGGTCGACCGTTCGTTGTTTTCCGGGCCGCCTGCTGTCGGAGGAACCCGACAAAATCTACGTCGACTATCTCTATCTCCTCGAAGACGTCGAGGTTGGGGAAGATCTGCTCCTCGCCGATGGGCTCATCCACCTGATCGCTACCGCCAAAAAGGAGGACCACCTCGAGGCGAGGGTCGTCATTGGCGGGCCGCTGGGCGATGGCAAAGGGGTTGCTTTCCCTCGCACCAATCTGCGGATGGCGGCAATCACCGAGAAAGACGAGCTCGACTTGAAGTTCGGGGTGGAGCTGGGAGTCGACTGGGTAGCCG
>JBPCQV010000030.1:0-5817 GCA_050997725.1 Acidimicrobiia bacterium | reverse complement strand
GGGAACCACCCGTTCCCTTTCCGAACACGGAAGTGAAACCAAACAGCGCCGATGGTACTTGGGGGGCAACCCCCTGGGAGAGTAGGTCACCGCCGGACAGTTCTTGAGAGAAGGGGTCGCAGCACTCTGCTCGACCCATTATTTGTGTTCAAACCGCTAGGTGGCATCGTGGCCGGCAATCAAGGAGACAGATCTCGTGGTCCTCGGCGCGATGGTGATCGGGGAAAGCCGAGAGCCGAGAGGACGCCCGACCGGGAGCGTGCCAAAAACCCGCCCGCCGGCGATCGTCGGGTATACAGCCGCCGCGCCGACGAGCCGCGCGAAGAGCGACGAACGATCACGTCTGTTCCCGAAGGCAATCTTCCCCGCTGGGTCCGCGAAGACATCTCTCGTTCAACGCACAAGGACCGACGCGACGCGGCGCTGCACCACCTCGAGGAGGGGATCGGTCGTTTCGCCGACGGACGCTACCGAGCGGCGATCGACGACCTGGCCGCAGTCAAGGCGCTGTCGCCGCGAGCAGCCATCGTTCGCGAACTACTCGGTCTTTCCAACTACTACCTCGAGAACTGGTCGCCCGCTCTCCAGGAGCTGAGGGCTTATCGCCGGCTTACCGGCGAGACCATCCACATGCCGGTAGAGCTCGACTGTCTGCGTGCGCTCCGCAAGGGCAACGATGTCGACAAGACGTTCACACTGTTCAGGGAACTAGGCGGCGACAAGGACACCGAGCGGGAAGCAGCCGTTGTGTATGCCAGCCACCTGCTCGATGAGGGACGCGTCGCCGAGGCGTGGCGGGTCATCAAGCCCGGACGACTGGTCAACCCCGCACCGGAATCAGAGCGTCGCCGATGGTTTGTCGCTGCCCGGGTGGCCCTCGCCGCGGGGGACAAAGAGGCGGCCGGCAAGTTGGTCGACGCGATCAATCGGCAAGACAGCTCGATGCCCGGCCTCGCGGATCTCAAGAGCCAGATCCGTTAGCTCTCGCCAAATCCGTCGGCAAATTTGTCGGCCCAAATCTGTCGGTCTGGGCCCTTAGGTTCAACCTCCCGCGCTTTCCCGCAGAGCAGGAGTCACGAACATGGACCTCAATCTGGTCCTAGTCAAAGGACGGCCGGTGGTCGAACCGGAGGTCGTCACGTTTCCCGATGGCGTTCGCTTAATGCGGATGATGTTGGCGGTCCGGATCGAAGGGCCGCATCCGCGCCTCGATGTGGTGCCGGTGATTTGGTGGCAACCGTCCGAGCTTGCCATGAGTAACCCACCCGCGAAGGGGGAGTCGGTGTGGATCATCGGCGCCGTTCAACGACGATTTCTCGACGTCTCCGATCCGCCCCGAAGCGACGTCGAGATCGTCGCGCAACACGTTGTCGCCGACCCCGAGGAGCCCGCATTGAGCTCGGTAATCGAACCTTGACATGGTTCGTAGCATGGGCCGCGATCACGAACCCCGAGGAGGTGCTGTCATGTCCGAAACCGACTCCATGAGCACCGCCAAATGGTTCTGGACCGATGAGCTTGCCCGCCTCCTGGCCGATTCCGGCAAACCACTCGTCCCGCCGCTCGACCAGTGGCTCCAGGTGCCCTTCGCTGTCCGCGGAGCGGGAGATCCGATTGCAGTGGCCGAAGCGTTGCTCGCCGGCGAAGGCACAGTCGCGGCTTAACGATGGGCCGCCCGCTGACAACTCCTCGTTGGCTCGCGGCGCATCTGGTGGCTTTGCTGCTTTTCATCCTCTTCGTCAACTTGGGCCTCTGGCAGCTGCGGCGGCTCGACGAGCGGAGGATCGACAACCTGGTCGCCGCCGGTAGGGCGGCGGCCACGCCTCTCGCCTTGGAGCTGTCACTCGCCGCCGCCGGGGTCAATCCGGAATCGCTGGCCGATAGGCACATGTTCGCGAGCGGTTCATTCGACCCCGCCGGCGAAGTGCTCATCCGATCGCAAGTCGACAACGGGCGAGCCGGTTTTCACGTCATCACTCCACTTGTGCTCGAGTCGGGCAAGACGGTTTTGGTCAACCGAGGTTGGATCCCCCTTGACATGGGTTCGGTACCTGTGATCGCGGCGCCTCCCGCTGGCAACGTTTCCATCAGCGGCGTCGTTGCGCTGGATCAAGCGCGCCCGAACGCGCCCGTCGGCGAGGCTCCGATCTTCAACCGGGTCGACCTCGAAGCGATCGGCGGGGGGGCACTACTCCCCGTTTACCTCATTCTCGAGGGCGAACGCAGCAACCGCCTCCCAATCCCGCTGCCTCCGCCAGACTTCACCGGCGAAGCCAACCACCTCTTCTATGCGATCCAGTGGTTCAGCTTCGCGCTAATCGGGATCGTCGGCTACTTCCTGCTGTTGCGCAGGGCTGGCCAGACCGGCGACGATCTCGGCGTCGCGGACCCGATGAAAGATGGCTGGATCGACCCGAATCTTGGCCGACCTCGAACCAGCGCCGACGATCACCCAATCGGGATTCATGACCGCCTCGTCGATCCAGACGCGGAGCCCTTCCGGTAGGCCGAAGGGGGTGACGCCTCCGATCTCCATGCCGGTGACTTCGACGGTTTCTGCGGCCGAGGCGAAAGAGACCTTTTTTACCCCGAGCCGGTTTCGCACCAGCCCATTGACATCAAGACGGCTCGTGGCGAGGACCAAGCAAACCGCTCTCTCACCCAGCGGTCGGCGTGAGGAGACGAGGATGGCGTTGGCGGATTGCTCGGGGGGGATTCCGTAGGCGGCACAGAAAGCGGCGGTGTCGGCCAACTCCGGGTCGCAGGGGAGAACCTCGTAGGGGTGATCGAGCTGATCGAGGGCCGCGATGACCTGGGGATGGGCCGTCAAGGGGAGCGAGAATACCCCTCGCTAACGTTCTCGAATGGCTTCCCTTACCGTGGTGGGCAGCGTCAACCTCGATCTCGTCATTCGTGTCGAGCGGCTCCCAGTACCTGGCGAGACTGTCTCCGATGGCGTCTTCTCCCGGCATCCCGGTGGCAAGGGTGGCAACCAGGCGCTGGCCGCCCGCCGCCTGGGAGCCGACGTCTCCCTGGTCGCTGCGGTCGGCGAGGACGAAGCGGCCAGCGTCGCCCTCGGGCTCCTAGAGCAGGCCGGGGTCGACCTCACCCGATCGTGGACCCACAGCAATATGGCCACCGGCGTCGCCGTGATCCTGGTGGCCCGAGACGGCGAGAATCAGATCGCGGTCGCTCCGGGGGCGAACCGAGCGCTGACCCCCGAATCGGTCGAGCTGGCCAACGGCGAGAACGTCATCTGTCAACTCGAGATTCCGCTGGAGACGGTCGAAGCAACGGCCGCGCGTTGCACTGGTTTCTTTTCGTTGAACGCCGCTCCCGCCCGCGAGGTTTCGAAGGCAGTGCTTGGACGGGCTGATCTGGTGATCGTCAACGAGATCGAGCACGCGACCTTCGGCAACGAGCTCTTGGAATGCAAAGGGCTCATCGCCGTCACTCAGGGCGTTTCTGGGGCGACTCTTTACCGGCACGGCCGACAGGTGGCGAAAGCAGCCTCGCCGGCTGTTGAAGCCATTGACACGGTTGGGGCAGGCGACGCCTTTGTGGCGGCGCTGACCGTGGCTGTCCTCAATGGTTTCTCACCCGATCAGGCGCTCGTGCGGGCCGTCGCGGCGGGCGCCTTGGCGACGACCGTCGAGGGCGCCCAGCCTTCACTCCCAACCGCGGCGGCGGTGGAGGGGCTTTTGGCGCGGCGATGACGATCCCTGTCATCATCGATTGCGACCCAGGCCACGACGACGCTATCGCGCTGCTGCTGGCGCTGGCCAGCCCCGAGCTCGAGATCGTCGGCGTGACCACGGTGAGCGGGAATGCGCCGCTCGAGATGACCACCAAGAACGCCCTCAAGGTGCTGGAGCTGGCCGGTCGAACCGAGGTGCCGGTGGCGGCTGGGTTCGCCCGCCCGCTTTTCCGAGAGTTGCAGACGGCAGCCCATGTCCATGGGGAAAGCGGGCTTGATGGACCTGTCCTCGCCGAGCCGAGCATCCGGCCGCTACCAATCGGCGCGATCGACTTTCTCGCCGAGAAGATTCTCGGCGCCGAGACACCGATCACGCTGGTGCCGGTCGGCCCGCTAACCAATATCGCCGCTCTCTTGAATCGATACCCGGAAGTGGAGGGACGAGTAGAGCGAATCGTCCTAATGGGAGGTGCCATCAACACTGGCAACATCACGCCGGCCGCCGAGTTCAACATCTATGTCGATCCCGAGGCGGCTCACCGAGTTTTCCATTCCGGCCTCGACATCACCATGGTCGGGCTCGAGGTCACCCACCAAGCCCTGCTGAATCGCACCCAGGCCGAAGAGCTCCGCGGCGCCGGCGCCATTGGAAAGTTCGTCGCGGAGCTCCTCGATTTCTTTCTCGTCAACCATCCCCGCCATTTCGATGGGGGAGTAGGCGTTCCCATCCACGATGCGGTCGCGGTCGCCCATCTCGTCTGGCCCGACCTGATGACCACCGTCGATGCTTACGTCACCGTCGAAACTCAATCGGAGCTGAATCGAGGCCGGACCGTCGTCGACCGTTGGCATGTCACCGGCCAGGCGCCGAATGCCCGGGTAGGAATCGATCTCGACGGGCCCCGCTTCGCCAACCTTCTACTAGAGCGTCTCGCGAAGCGCCCATAATCACCGTTATGTTACGTTGAACTCGTAGCTGTTCTCGAGCGGCCCATTCTGAAGGCGATTTTGGTGGCTATGCCACCACCCAAACCTTAGGTTTGGTAAGTGCCTAGCCGATGAGGGCGCGGAGCTGGCGGACGCCGATCATCAACGGCGCCAGGTTGTCGGGTTGTTCGTCGCCCAGATTGTCAAGGAAATTGTCGAGCCGGCGCAAAGGCGAGTCTTGGGCCGCGAGGTAGCGCGAGATCGCGGTCGCCGGCGGGTCGTCTCCGGCCCCCTCGAGCACCCGTTCGGTCAACACGCGGCGGATCCCGACCATGTCGTCCTCGAGCGCTTCGAGCGCCCAGCGCTGCCAGCCATCGGTGAAGGTGTACCCGGAGGCCATCGCCTCCAGACGGTCCAGACCGACCGCTTGGCCCGCCCCGAACATGATCTCGGTCACGTCCCTCACCTCGCGATCGAAACGGTTGGCGACGAGGATGGCATCAGGGGCGTGGACAAGCTGGCGCCGGTAGGCATAGCGCCGCGACAGGTCGGGCGGAACCCCGGCCTCGGCCATGTCGAACTCCTCCTTCTCATGTGCTTGTTGCCATTCCTTCGGACCCGAGTCAGGCAGAGCCTCCTCAAAATCCGAAAACCCGGCGATGTCCGCCGCCACCGCTTCGCCGATCGTGTCGGCGGGAAGCCGGGTCAGATACCGGCGGGTCAGCGAGGCGACGATTCGATCGGCCCCGGTCATGAGCTCGAGCCAAAGCTCGTTGGGAACGTGACCGGCCAAAGCCTCGACTGCCTCCCACCTCGGTAAAGCGCCCGACACGTCGCGGGCAATTCGATAAGCCTTGACGATCTCGGCTACCGGGTTCCCGCTGCGCGCCGCCATCCGGCTGACAAAAGTGGCGCCGACGCTGTTGACCAGGTCGTTGGAGACCATCGTCGCGATCAGCTCACGGCGCAGCGGATGCTCCAACAGGAGACCCTCGTAGCGAGAGGCGATCTCCTCGGGAAAGTAGGCGGAGAGATCGTTGACGAGGTACTCGTCGTCGACCAGGGCGCTGCGGATCAATGACTCGTAGATGCTTCGCTTGGCATCGACCAAGAGGACGGCGATCTCCGGTCGGGTGAGACCGCGTCCCAGCCGTCCCCGTTCAGCCAGCGCCTCGGTGGCCGGCAATCCTTCC
>JBPCQV010000187.1:0-4660 GCA_050997725.1 Acidimicrobiia bacterium | reverse complement strand
GGCCTTACCTCTCCGAGCGCGCCTGGGGCACCGTGCGCGAGGACTACTCCACGCACGGCAACGCCTGGGACTACCTGTCCCACGACGAGGCGCGTTCACAGGCGTTCCGTTGGAACGAGGACGGCATGGCCGGGATCTGCGATGACCACCAGCTCCTGTGTCTCGCCTTTGGGTTTTGGAACGGCGTCGATCCGATCCTCAAGGAACGGATCTTCGGGCTCACCGGTCCCGAGGGGAACCATGGTGAAGACGCCAAGGAGTATTGGTGGTATGTCGACTCCACCCCTTCGCACTCTTGGATGGTGTGGCGGTACATCTATCCGCAGTCCGAGTTCCCCTATCGGCAACTCGTCGAGGAGAATGCGCGGCGGGGGCGCCTCGACCCTGAGTTCGAACTGATCGACACGGGAGTGCTCGACTCCGGGTATTGGGACATCTCGATCGAGTACGCCAAGCACTCCCCCGATGACATGTCGATCCGCCTCACCGCCCGCAACCGAGGCGAGTCCGTCGCCGAGTTGCACGTCCTCCCCACCCTCTGGTTTCGCAACACCTGGTCGTGGGGGCTCGACGATCGCCGCCCCGAAATCCATTCCGAAAAGGGCCGCCTCGTCGCCAACCACCACACGCTCGAATCGATGAGCCTCGCCGGATCTGGATCACCGGAACTCCTGTTTTGTGAGAACGAGTCGAACTCGCCCCGGCTCTGGGACGTTGAGGGCGCGCCCTACCCGAAAGACGGCATCAACGATCATCTGCTCGGCGATGCCGACTCGGTCAATCCCGCCGGGACCGGAACCAAAGCGGCGATGTGGTATCGCCTCTCGGTGCCCGCGGGTGGCGAAGACAACATCGAGCTCCGGCTCTCCCCGAAGGGCTCGCGGCCCACCAAAGCGATTTTCACGCGCCGCAGGACCGAAGCCGACAAGTTCTACGCCGCGCTAACGCCCGCCGGGGTTACCGAGACCGAGGCGTCGGTGATGCGCCAGGCGTTCGCCGGGATGCTTTGGTCCAAGCAGTTCTATCACTATGACGTCGACCGCTGGCTCGATGGAGATCCGGCCGGACCGCGACCCCCGCGGGCGCGACTCGACGGCCGCAACTACGAATGGAGACATCTCAACAACTCCGATGTGATCTCAATGCCGGACACCTGGGAGTATCCCTGGTACGCCGCCTGGGACCTCGCCTTCCACACCGTGGCGCTCGCTCACGTCGACCCCGATTTCGCCAAAGGCCAGCTCCTACTGATGCTGCGGGAGTGGTACATGCACCCGAATGGGCAGTTGCCGGCCTACGAGTGGGCCTTTGGCGACGTCAACCCGCCGGTGCACGCCTGGGCCGCGCTCCGAGTCTTTGAGATCGACGGCTCGACCGATTTTGGCTTCCTCGAACGGGCCATGCACAAGCTGTTGCTCAACTTCACCTGGTGGGTCAATCGCAAAGACTCGGGTGGCAACAACGTCTTCGAAGGGGGATTCCTCGGGCTCGACAACATCGGCCCGTTCGACCGGTCGGCCGATCTCCCGCAAGGTGTCCGGTTGGAACAGGCCGACGGAACCGCCTGGATGGCGATGTATTGCCTCAATCTGCTCGAGATGGCGCTCGTCCTCGCCGGCCATGACGCAACCTACGAGGACATCGCCACCAAGTTCTTCGAGCATTTCGCCTACATCGCCTCGGCGATCCATACCCAGGGTTTGTGGAACGAAGAGGACGGTTTCTATTACGACGTTCTTCGCAGCGCCGACATGGCAATGCCGCTCGAAGTTCGATCGATGGTTGGGTTGATCCCCCTTTTCGCAGTGACCACGCTCGGCAAGAAGACCCTCGACGACCTCTCGGACTTCGCCAGCCGGATGCGATGGTTTCTCGAGCACAAGCCGCAATATGGCGACGTCGTCGCCCACGTCAATCGCGTCGGAATGCACGCGGGCCGGCTGCTCTCGGTCGTGTCCCCCGAACGACTCGCCCGCATCCTCACCACCATGCTCGATGAGAACGAATTCCTCTCGCCCTACGGGCTCAGGTCCCTGTCAGCCCATCACCGGGAAAATCCCTACTCCGTCGAGATCGGCGGGGTAACAGCAAGCGTTGGTTACGAACCCGCCGAATCGACCACGGGATTGTTCGGCGGCAACTCCAACTGGCGGGGACCGATCTGGTTCCCGGTCAACTATCTCGCCATCGAAGCGCTTCGCCGCTTCGACCGTTTCCTGGGCCCTGACTTCGAGGTCGAGTGCCCGACCGGCTCCGGACGACGTCTGACGATGGGCGAGGTGGCCGACGAGCTCGGGCGCCGCTTGGTGGCCCTGTTTCTCCCCGACCATTCCGGGCAGCGACCCGTCCATGGACCCTACGACCGGCTCGACTTCGATCCCGACCTTGCCGGTCTCGTCCTCTTCCACGAGTACTTTCACGGCGATACCGGGATGGGGCTCGGGGCGTCGCACCAGACCGGCTGGACGGGGCTCGTGGCCGATTTGATCACAAGCCGATGAGTAGGCGCGAAGGTGTGTCCAACCATCAGCCACCTCCCAAACCTCGTTTTTATCACGTAAACGGGGCGGAAAACACCCTGTTTCCGTCGCGAGAACGAATTCCGTTCGAAAAATAGGTCTCCGGTTCAGCTAAACGTGGGTCTCTCATGAAACGTACAAAGAGCTGGCTGGCTGTTCTCGTCCTGGTTCTGAGTTTGGGTGCCTGCGGCGACGACTCGAATCCCTCGGGTGGCGACAGCGACAACTCGGGCTCGGACTCCGAAGCGACGACCGGCTACAACTAGTTCTGGAACCAACCAAGCGGGACCGATAGCTCCTAGAAGACCTTCGGGGCGTTGGCGGCCGTCGTGAACTTTCAAACCTGATCGTTCGTCTCATAACCGCATGTCCTCAAGACTGCGGATTGGGGTGGCGATTCTGTCGTTACTCCTTTCCTCGTGCTCCTCGATTGCTGCCAACTCCCCTGCGACCAACAGATTCTCGGTTGGGTCCGATATGTCGATCAGAACCACAGCGGAAGAGGAGGTCAAGCGAAGTACCAGCTACGCCACAATTCATCGGGAACGCTAGAACCACCATGCGAGGGGCGGAGACTCGGCGGCTTGCCCGCACAATCGACCGGACGACAGGCTCAGGTCGTAGTCGTCTAGATTCGCCTGGGCTTTCAGTCGTTCTGCTCTCATGGCGGCGTTGGTGCGCCACGCATCGAGAACGTTTTCTCCGACGAGGACCAGTACAAGAGGATTACACCCAAGGCAAGGAATCCAGCAACTATGACGGCCATGAACGCTGCCAACAATGCAGCTAGACAGACACCAATCGAGTTGCGGATCTCCTCGATCGGATTCCCTGGCAGCCACTGCGGCAGCATGGACCCAGACCAATCAACACGCCACCCTCGCCTCTTCTTACGCTGTCGCCGCTCAGGAACTCGCCGCAGTCGCCACCCTGGTCGACCTTCAGCGGTTCGAAACGATTGGAGCCGTTTCATGGACTCGTCGGAGGCGGGGATCTCCCGAGCGCACACCCTCTGGCTAGCGTTCCGAGCCCGCTGATGCCCAAGCAGAACCCACCTCTCGAAAAGCGGCACAACCCAAAAAAAAAGGCGGCCGTTCTAAAGACCCCACCTGCTGTCGCGCCCCACGACACCCATGGTGAGTTCGGACAAGCAAGAGACGACGAGTCGGCACCGCTGCTCTTTCTCTCATACGACACCGACGACCAGGCCGAGGCCCGAGAGCTGCGACACATGCTCCAAGAGGACGGCTACCAGGTTTGGATGGCACCTGAGGACATCCGCGGCACGCGTCCGTGGACCCAGCAGATCGTGGATGCAATCTCGGCAGCATCGATGCTGGTTGTTCTGGTCTCCGCCGAGTCCACCAACTCCGAGCACGTCGGGCGGGAAGTGAAGATCGCCCTCGATAAGGTCAAACCCATTCTCCCGGTTCGAATCGAGGAAGTTGCTGTCTCCGGCACCCTCGAATATCACCTCTCACTGGTCCAGTGGGTCGACGCCTTCCCACCTCCCTTGAACCTCCATCGCAGCGTCCTCAAGCAACGGATCGGCGACCTCCTTACAGACAGATCCGAGGCGATCGTTGCATCGGATCCCCGGCCCAAGCCGCTTTCGTCGCCAACGGCCTCGCCTTACCAAGGTCTCGCCGCGTTCCAGCCGGAAGACGCGGCTCGTTTTTACGGGCGAGATGAGCTCGTCGCGACCTTGCTCAGACGACTTGAAAATGACCGCGTGCTGGTTGTGGGGGGGCCGTCCGGGAGCGGCAAGTCGTCGGTGGTACGGGCGGGTCTCGTTCCTGCCATTGGCGCCGGAGCTATCTCTGGCAGCGCACGGTGGCCAGTTGCCCTCTTTACGCCAAGGTCGAATCCTGTCGCTGAGCTGTCGTATCAACTCATGAAGTTGTCTCGTGACACGACCCAACCCAGCGGTGAGCCTCTTCGCGAAACGTTTGTGACCCGTGATACAGGCGAAGCCAGATATCTGGCCGAGAAGGTGACCGCTGCCAGCGGGGGTCTGCTGTTGGTCATAGACCAGTTCGAGGAGTTGTTCACGCTCAACGGGCGAAACGAGCAGGAAGCGTTTGTCGAGTTGCTCGCAGAACTCGCCGACCCGGTCGACAGTCGGGTCCGCGTAGTAATAG
>JBPCQV010000186.1:0-8358 GCA_050997725.1 Acidimicrobiia bacterium | reverse complement strand
CCCGACGGTGTCATCGAGGCGATTCGAAACGATCTTCCCCGTCTTTCGGCTCGATCGAAATGGGCTCGCGTCCCGCTCATTCGGGGGGTGCTTGTCCTGGGGGAGTCCCTGACGCTTGGATTCCGGGCCCTCTCCTGGTCGGCGCAAAAAGCCGCCGGCGAGGAGGAAGAGGAACTGAGCAAAGGTCAGATCGCCGTCTCGTTGGTGCTCGCTTTGCTGTTTTTCGCCGGCCTCTTCATCGTTGCCCCTGCGGCGGCAGCTCGTTTCCTCACCGATGACCGCTCGTTCTTATACGCCGCGCTCGAAGGTCTCGTCCAGTTAGGGATCTTCCTCGGCTACTTGTGGGCGCTGGGCCGTTCTTCGGAGCTGCGACGCATCTTTGCCTATCACGGGGCCGAGCACATGTCGATCCATGCCTACGAAGCCGGGGAGCCGCTTTCGATCGATCGCGTCAGCCGCCACCGCCCCGAGCACCCGCGTTGCGGCACCTCGTTTCTGCTCCTTGTCATGCTGATCGCCATTATCCTCTTCGGACTGTTAGGGCGCCTCCCTTGGCCGCTGCTCATCCTCAGCCGGATCGTTGGCATCCCCGTCATCGCCGGGATCTCCTACGAGCTGCTCAAGGTTTCGGGCGGACATCAGAACACCTGGTGGGGCAGATTTCTGACGGCGCCGGGGCTTTGGCTGCAAAAGCTCACGACCCGGGTGCCCGAGGACGATCAGATCGAAGTGGCCGTGGCCAGCCTGCTCTCCTCCCTCGAACCGCCCCAGGTCGACGAGGTCCTCTCCCGGGGCCCGGTCCCCGACGCCGCCCTCGCCGCTCGCGCCCTTTAACACCATGACCGACTTCCTCGATCAGGCACTTGTCGCGCGTCTCGAAGAAATGGCGGCAGCCTTGACCCAAGTGGAGGATGAGATGGCCGCGGGGGGAGACGATCCGTCCCGCTATGCCGAACTCGGCAAACGCCACGCCGATCTGGCACCGGTGGTCGACCTCTATCGGCGCCTGCAAGCGGCCGCAACCGACCGCGCCGACGCCGAATCTCTGGCGGACACCGAGCCCGAGTTCGCCGATCTGGCTCGGGAGAAAGCCGACGAGGTGGCCGAGCTCACCAGCGCCTTACGTATCGAGCTCAACCCCGCCGACCCCGACGATCAGAAAGACGCGATCCTGGAAGTGCGGGCCGCGGCGGGAGGAGACGAGGCGGCGATCTGGGCCGGCGACCTGCTCCGCATGTACGAACGGTACGCCGAACGGCACGGTTTCAAGCTGGAGTCGATGGACAGCTCGGAATCAGAGGCGGGAGGCTTCTCGAAGGTCACAGTCGCGGTCAAAGGCAGGGGAGCCTTCTCCCGGTTCAAGTACGAAGGTGGCGTTCACCGGGTGCAGCGAGTCCCTCGGACCGAGGCCCAGGGCCGTGTTCATACCTCAACCGCCACTGTGGCCGTGCTGCCCGAAGTCGACGCAGTGGATGTCGAGCTCGACCTCAACGACGTGCGGGTGGACGTCTATCGATCGCAGGGTCCCGGCGGCCAATCAGTCAACACCACCGATTCCGCGGTGAGGCTCACCCATGTTCCGACCGGCCTCGTGGTGACGTGCCAGGACGAGAAGAGCCAGCTCCAGAACAAAGAGAAGGCATTTCGAATCTTGCGCGCCCGTCTGTACCAAGCTCAAGCCGAGGCGCGTGATGCCGAGCAGTCGGGCGCCCGCCGGGCCCAAGTAGGCACCGGCGAACGCTCAGAGAAGATCCGCACCTACAACTACAAGGAATCGCGGGTCACCGACCACCGGCTCTCGCTCACGATCCGCCGGCTCGACCAGGTGCTCGAGGGCGATCTCGACGAGCTGGTTTCGGCCATGGCAACCAAAGACGAAGCCGATCGGCTAGCCGGCGCCTGAGGTGTCAGCACGAGCGGCGGCGCCGCTCTCCCACCAAGCCAACAGATCCGCGGCGGTGCCCTCGGAGAGGAGAACCGCGTTGACGGAGATCAAGTCTTCGTCGTAGGTCCAGAAGTACCAGTGCTCTTCGTTGTACGAGTACTCCACGCTGCGGCCGATCGTCACGTCACCCGCCGAGTTGTAGCTCCAGGTGTCGGTGACGCCCGTGTAATCGGTCACCAGGCTGTCGTAATAGCCGTCGAGCTCGGTTAGCGATGGCCACAGGTCGATATAAGCCCAAATCTCCAGGCCATCGGCCAAGAGCTCGCAACGCAACTCGGCCGTGGCCGGTTGGATCGCTGATCCGCGCAAAGCCCAGCAATCAGTCGTGTTAGAGAATGCGAGATAACCCAGGAGCTGGTCCTCCTCCGCCGTGCGAGTCAGGGTTGTCGAGACTTGGGAACCGTCGTTGGCCCACCAATCATTGAGCGCATCGAGGTCGCCGTCGGTGCGGAGAGCCTCGCCCGAAACCGGGAACGAGGGATTGTCGTCATAGGTCCAGAATTTGACGGCCCTTCCGTCGTCGAGGATGTACTCGGATGCCAAACCACGCTGAATCCCTTCAAAGGTGAACCAAGGGAACGAGGGATCGGACTCGGCGTGAAACTCGGTTCGGCCATCGAGGGACTTGATCGAATTCCAAACGGTGTAGTAGACGGTGACCCCCTCGGAGTCGCAAATGATCTCATGCTCGATGCCTTCGCCGACAAAATCAGCCGGGGCGACAGCCTCGCATATTGAGGGATCGGCCCAGTCGAAGAAGGCGAGCAGCTCGGGATCGAGCTCCGTTGTCGTTCCCGCTGTGGTCGAGGATGACTGCGACGTTGTCGATGGCGTGGGTTGAGTGGTGCTGGCCGTCGTTGTGTCAGGCGTCGACACCAGCCGCGCCGCCGTCCTCGTTGAGTGGGCGCCGGCTTGATTGAACGCATCGAGTTGGTACTCATAGGTGATACCCGCTTCGAGCGAACCGTCGATGTATTCGGTCACTCCCGGGGAGACCGTCGTCAGCTCGGCGCCGTCCCGGAAGATGGTGTAGCCGTCGAGGTCGTCGGCGCTCACCGAGGGAGCCCGCCATTCCAGCCGCGCTTGGGTCGCCGTGAGCGCTTCGATCTGGAAAGCGGTCGGCTGGCCGGGGGTAAGGCCAGCCTCTGTACGCGGCCACAACAGAAAAGCGAGCAGGGCAACCAGACCCAAAGCCCCTGCTGCCACCGGCCACAGCCAGCGGGGCCTCTTCTTCTCTTCCGTCTGCAGAACCACAGGCGGCAGAACCGGTTCAGGGGCCGGGGGCGGAGGTGAGGCGATCGTTGTCGCGGAGACGTCGATGTCGGAGAGGAGGTCTTTGATCCGGTCCACGAGGAGCTGTTGATGGTGCGCCAGCGGCGGCGGGAAAACGTCTACCCATTGCACCAATGCCAGCAGGTAGGCCAAGGTCCCCGACACCTTGACGTCAGCCACTCTCACCGGCAGCAATGGTTTGCCCTGCTCAATCGCCAGGTTCACCTCGCGACCGACATGGCGCGAGGCCAGGGCATCCGATGAGACAAGCACCACCATCATCGACGACTTGTTGATGGCGTTCAGGACCTGATCCGGCCACGAATCGGGACCGCGAATGTCGTCTGGCGCCATCCACACCCGGTAACCGGATTCGGAGAGCATCCGGCGGAGTTCCCGCGCTTCGACCGCGTTCGGAGTGCCATAGGAAAGGAACAGCATCGGCTGGGGCCGGTCGCCGTTGCCCTTGACCAACGGTTCGCTCGCCAGCGAAATCTTGGCGTCTTCGGTCGGGCTCGTCATTTGGTCTTCGATGCTCGCCATAGCGTGTGCTCTCGGGAGATGGCGGCTTCTGAGGAGCCGACGAATCGTTCCCACTCTTCGTCAGTCGTTTGATGTTCGATCAGTGCGGAGACCGACGCGAGCTCCTGGGCAGCGACCGAGTAGGACGTGGCCAGGGTCCCGTGCTGCTTGGTCTGGATCCAGGCGGTGGCTGCCGCCACCATCGTGGCAAAGATCCCGAGCAGGTGGCCCGAGGTTTCAAATAGGCGCACCGCTATCAGAAGCCCGGTTCCCACTCCGGCAACCTCCAAAGCCAGAGTGACGGTGAGCCAAATCCGCAGGCGCCTCGTGTTGTAGGCCGCTTTGGCGGCGTACCAGCGGCGCTGGTCCTCGATGCGCTGGCTGGCATAGGCGTGCTTTCTCGCCTCGAGCCCCAGTTCGCGCATTGTCCGCATCTCGATAGTGATTTGGCTGCCCGAGCCCGTAACCATCGTCAGCATCACGTCGCCGAGATCGCCGAGGATGTCCGAAAGCCGGGCGATGAACAACCGATCAACCTCCGACTTCGAGAGGGCGAGACCAAATGGGTCCCCGCCTACGGCATACCTCCAGGCCAGGGTCTTGACCGACTCAGCCGCCGCCCGCCCTTGATACCACCGAGCTTCGGGCCGCTGAGTCGAGGCAACGTGACGCATCGTCAAGGCGGCGAGGAAGAAAAGGCCCGCTAGCAGACCTGCGAGGTCAACTGCCCCTACGGTGCCCAAGGAGACGGCGCCCGCGATCGCCCCCGCGATAAGAAAGATCAACTCGAGCCGGATGTTTCGCAGGTGGGCCCGCTGACCCCAAAGCGAAGTGGCATCCGCTTCGTGGTGCAGCACCGGATAGGTCATTAAGGGAACGGCGGTAGTTTCAGCCGGACTCACCATTTGATACCGTCGTTCCAGCCAGCCATGCCCGCGGCGATGCTAGGACGCGTTCGCCTCAGCGGCCCTTTGCAGCCAGGGGGTTTTTCGACCCGTTACTTGGTCTTTACGACCTGGGTCCCACCGGCGAACGTGTCGTGCCAGCCGATCCGACTCACAGAGTTGTTGATCGTGACCGCGATATAGATCGCCGCCGCCAACTGCAAGAGGCCGCCAAGGAACGGGATGATGGCGATGGCATACCAAGCGTTGCGCTTGAAAGCTTGTTCTGTGGTTGGAGTCGTTCCTCCGGGCCCCTGAGTTCTGATACTCATGATCATCTTGCCCAGTGTTTGCCCGTTGCGGGCCTCCATGAGCGTGAAGTAGCCGATAACGATGAGCGCGGTGACTATCGAGGCGACTAACGAACCGGTACTGAAGCGGAATCCCAAGCCCATGCTGCTGCCAAAGCCAACATTGCCCGCGAACATTGCCCCGATGATTAACGGAATGATGATCAGGGCGGAAACCACGCCCAGAATCAGGTGATCGATCAGTCGGGCAAGGAACCTCGTGGTCAAATCCGCCGGCATTCCAGCACCGCTCAGCGGCGCTGGAGGTGGGGGTGTCATCGGCCTCGGTGGAATCGAGACGTCGGGCGGCGGCATCACCGGCTCCGGTCCAGGCAGCAGGGGATCTCGTGGAGGCGGGGCTCCAGGGTCAGTCACATTCTCTCCTCGTGCAGATAGCGTCGCGACGTTAACGAGTTCGACACCGTGACCACGGGCAATGTGCTAAATGGATTCTCAACAGCTCCCAGACCACGAGGTGCGCAGGCTTCGGGCAATCGCCTCGGACGAAGGCCATTTCCTCGCGCTCATCGAGGCGCGGCTCGCGGGTGAACCGCTCCAATACTTGGAGGGAAACGTCCAATTCGGCCCGGTCGAGGTGCTGGTCGATCGCCGAGTCCTGATCCCTCGACCGGAGACGGAGCATCTCTTCGACCTCGTCTCGAAGTCAGTTGTCGGTCCATCCTTGATCGTCGACCTCTGTACCGGTTCGGGCCCCCTGGCGCTGGCACTGAAGGCGGTATTTCCGACTGCTCGCGTGATCGGCGCTGACATCTCGCCCGACGCGCTGGAGGTGGCGCGGTCGAACGGTTCCGGAGTTGAGTGGCTGGAGGGCGATCTGTTTTCCGCCCTGGGGCCTGACGTGCGGGGCGAAATCGATCTTCTTGTCGCCAATCCGCCCTATGTGTCCGAGGCCGAGTGGGACTCGTTGCCGGCGGACGTCAAGCGCGAACCGAGAAGTGCTCTGGTCGCTGGCCCGGCAGGCACCGAGCTGGTTCAGCGGATTCTCGGTGAGCTCGATTCGTGGCTGGCGCCCAGCGGCGAAGCCTGGATCGAGATCGGTGAAAAGCAGGGATGGATGGCTGGCGAGTATCCGGTCGAGCTGATCCAAGATCAGTATGGAGTCGATCGGTATCTGCGATGGACCTAGAACGGATCGTCTCGTTGCTGACCGCCGGGGAGGTGGTGGGCCTTCCGACTGACACTGTCTATGGCATTGCGGCGGACCCTAACTCGAAGGCGGCCGTCGACAAGCTTTTTGCGATCAAAGGTCGCGGGCTGGGCAAGCCCGTCGGTCTCCTTTTAGCGAGCCTTGCTGAGGCGATCGAGGTCGTGCACCTGCCCCCCTACGCGTTGGAGTGGGCCGAGCGTTATTGGCCCGGACCGCTCAATCTGGTAGCGATGCCATTGGTTGAGCTCGCCATCGGTACGGCCGACTCCCTTGCAGTGCGGGTACCTGCGCACGAGACGACGCTCGCCATTCTGGCCGCCTTCGGTCCGTTGGCAGTCACCAGCGCCAACCTCGCCGATGGACCTGAATCAAGATCGGACACCGAGGCCAGAGCGCTGCTCGGTGACAGCGTCGCGTTCTATGTTCCCGGTACGAGTCCTGGTGGCCAGGCCTCAACAACCGTCGATGTTCGTGGCCCCCGACCCATCGTTCTTCGCCAAGGGCCGATTGCACTTGACACCAACTAGGGAGGTTCGATTTCGACGAGGTATTTGAGACCGAGGGGGCTGGTCCATTTGTAGGTGTCGCGGTCGACCATTTCGAGGTGCCAGCCGCCGCGATCTTTGCTCCCATGGTTGTGGTCGCACAGCGGCGCCAGGTTCCAGTCTTCGGTGGGTCCGCCGTCGGCCCAGCGTTGCCGATGGTCGATGTCGGAATGGATCGAAGGGGCACGACAGCCGGGGAAGACGCAACTGGGATGGCGAGCTTCGATCCGGCGCCGTTGCGGACGGCTGGGCCGGCGGCGGGTGGTGCCGGTCATGACGACTTCACAATCGTCCATCACCGTGAACCGCCATTGACTCTTCTGCTGGTCGGCGAGTTGGCGGGCCAGGTCGGCGATGATCGGCCCGAAGCCGGGGATCTCGCCAGGGTTGTCGTTCAGTCCGATCAGGGTGGTGAGATCGACGCGGAGGTCGACGATCGGCCTTCTCCCACCCAGCTCTTGATGCTGGCACCCTTCCAGGAGGTCTAACAGGACGTCGGCCCGGATCTGATCCAAGGTGCGGGGGTCGTCTGAGGTGGCGAGGAGGCGGGCATACTGATCGACCCGGTCGAAGGCGAGGTTGGCTCGGTCGCGGGGTTGAGCGAGGAGAGATTGGCGGTCCCGTCGTCGTTGGGGTAGAGGACCACTTTCCGGTCCTTCAACCCGGCCTGATAGCGGTCGGCGGCCGCCTCCGGGTCGACAGTGATGATCAGTTTGGCCAGCCGGGCCCGGATCTGGCCGGTGGTTTGCCGTTCGGCCCGTTCCAAGACCTGGTCGGCGACCTGGCGGGCAATGTCGGGTTCGAGGCCGGTGAGGCCGAAGACGATGGTTTTCGCCTTGGCCAGGTCGATCCGCCCCTCCGACAACGCAGCCGCGATCTGGGGGTGCTGATCGAGTTGCCAGGCCAAGTCGAAGCCGGCTTCGGCCGCCCGCCGGGTCCAGGTGAGAGCCACCCCGATCTCGTCGGCCGCGTACTCGTAACCCAACTCGGGGTCGACCTGGGCGACGGCGTCGGCCACGGCCTTCATGTCGGCGTAGAACTCGGCTTGGAAATGGGCGATGAGGCGGCTCCGGGCCTTCATCAACCCGACCAATTCTTCACCCGAGAGGCTGTGCCGGTCAACGGATTCCAGCAGCGCTGCCAGCTCGGCGCTCGGTGCGATCGTGTCCAAAGCAGTCATCGTATCGAACATCTGTACGACCAAATCTAAGGGGAGGGTGGGACAAAAACCGCAAATCCGGCGGCGTGAAAAAGAAAATTTTCGCGTTCTCAGGATTTATCTGAAGAGCCACCAGATACCATGATGTTGTTGTGGCACAACGTTGGACATCGGCGACGACGTGTTGACGGCAGTTCGAGCTCTCGCCGAAAGTGAAGGGCGGTCGCTGGGCTCGACTTTGTCGTGCCTCGCTCGAAGGGGACTCGCCGGCACCATGACTTTTGAATCGTCGGGCGTTCCGGTCTTTGAGGTCGACGCCGGCTCGCCGGTGATTACTGCCGACATGGTGAAGGCGGCGCTCGGGGGCTGATCGACTCCTCTTGGATGTCACCCTGGTTGTCGCTGTGGCCGAAGGGCGAGTCAACTGGCCCGCCGAAGCTGCTGGTAGTGACCAGTGCACCACGTAAGAACATGGTTGCCGCAATGAAGGGCGGGTCAGATGACCCGCCGAAG
>JBPCQV010000163.1:0-6109 GCA_050997725.1 Acidimicrobiia bacterium | reverse complement strand
GAGTTCGACGACGCGGCCGCGGGGAACTCCGCCAACACCCAACGCCAGGTCGAGCGCCAAGGCTCCCGTGGGGATGACTTCGATCTTGCGATCGGCGACGTCGCCCATTTTCATGATCGCCCCTTTGCCATACTGGCGATGAATCTGACCAACTGCCATGTCGAGTGCTTTGTCCCGCTCCACTTGAGTGCTCCTCTCGTCTCAAAACGTTTGCTGTGGTGAATGTACGCGCTCTCACCGACAAATTACATACCTGTGATCCCGGAAATCTTAGCCGAACAACTGTTCGGGCGGGTGGATCTGCGCCAAAATGTCGCCGATGGACGCCGATCTAAGAGACCGTCTCCTCACCGTCGGACTCGACCCCGACCGCATCACCGATCCGGCTGCGGCCTATCGGATGCTCTTTTCCCGTTTTGGCCAAAGGGCGACCTTGCTCGATCGGTACCAGCTCGAGGAACACCATCGTCAGATCCCGATCGACAACTTGACTCGAGAAGAACGGATCCTGCTTTGGCTCGAGGTGGCGGCGCTCAGATATCCCGAGGCGGAGGTGATAGGCAGCCGGACTGATGCTTTCGAGCCAATCGAACTCGTCGACTATGACCCTGGCTGGCCGGCAGCGTTCGAAGAATGGCGCCAAGCCCTCGGCGTCGTCCTCGGCGACGAAGCTCGCTCGATCCATCACATTGGCTCGACCTCGGTGCCGGGCCTTCCCGCCAAACCGGTCATCGATGTGTTGGTCTGCATGGGCAACGTTGAGGACGAAAGCACCTATGTCGACCAGATTGAATCTCTGCGTCTTCCGCTTCGTTCGCGTGAACCGGGCCACCGCTATTTTCGGCCGGGCAAGGGCGTGCTTCGGACCGTCCACATTCACGTATGTCAGAGCGGATCAGATTGGGAGCGCGACCACGTGGGTTTCCGCGATCTTCTTCGCAGCGACGCCGAGGCGGCGAAGGCATACGCCCAGCTCAAGCGATCGTTGGCGAACACCTATCGCGACGACCGCCTCGCCTACACCGAGGGTAAGACCGGCTTTGTTCTCGACGCCCTCGAAGGCCGCTGACTTTCGATTCTCTGGGCCGTTATCCGCGCTTTTGCGGTACCCGAACCCAGGGTTCGCCTAAAGCGGGAACTGCTCGAGGGGGACGTAGACGGTGCCGCGGTCCAGGCGGGTCTCGTAGAGGATCAACTCGGTAGCTTTCCATTTAATCGGTTCGGGTCGGTAGCTCAATAGAAGCGGGCGAACATCGACTTCGGGACGGATCCGGCTGATCGTCAGATGCGGCGAGTACGGTCGATCCTCGGGCTCGAGCCCCGCAAGGTCACACGCCTCCTCTACAACCCCATTAAGCGCAATCAACTCCCGGCGGCCGTGTGCGATAGCAATCCAGAGAACCGAGGCCTTGGCCGGACGAGGAAAAGCACCCATCTCCCCGAGGACGACCTCGAATCCGCCACTAAGGTCGGATTCATCGAGGGCGGCGGACAGGCGATCGCGCGTGACCTTATCCACGTCACCGAGGAACCGGATGGTCAGATGCAAGTTGCCGGACGGGACCGGCCGTCCGGGGAGCCGGGGCAGGGTCGCCGCAAGCGCAGCCCCAGCCTCCAGAGGGACCGGAACGCCCAGAAAGAGGCGATTCACCACCAGGTTTCGGTGATCGCCAGCCTCACGAGATGGAGAGCGGCGGTGGTGCAATAGGCCCTGACTCGCTCACGATCGCCGGGGAAGCGTCGGGTCATCGCCCGCGCCGACGTCGGAGTTGCGACTGCAATGACCATGGTCCCGGCCGGCTGTTCCAAAGGCTCGGGCCCAGCCGAACCTACGACTGCTACCCCGACGTCGACCGTCAAGGTTTCGCGCGCACCGATTGCCATTTCCAGCGCGGTTGCTTCGCTCACCAACTCGTCTGACTCGACGGCGAGCAAACTCTTCTTCAGGTCCAGCGCATACGCCACCACAGCTCCGCGAAAGAAACGAGACGAACCAGGCACCGAGGTGAGTCGGCCGGCGACCAATCCCCCGGTCGCGGATTCAGCCGTGCCGATGGTCCATTCGCGTTCGAGGAGCAAACGAGCAACGACGGTCTCGATCGTTTCGTCGTCTACTCCAAATACTGAGTTCCCGAGGATGTCCCGAACTTCCGCCTCGACCGGGGCGATCATTGCCTCCGCGGTTGGCGCATCGGTTGACTTGGCCGTGATCCGGACCTTGATCTCACCCGCGGAAGCAAGGAAGGCAATGGAAGGGTTAGCGCTGGCTCGATACACGTGGTCGAGCATCTCGCCCACTTGCGATTCTGACCGACCCCAGGTGCGCAGCAAGCGACTCTTCAATACTCCGGCCTCGCCGGAATGAACGACCAATCTCGGAACGACCTCGCTCTCCAACAAGAACTCCATCTCCTCTGGCACCCCCGGCACTGCCAGGACTAGGCAGCCATTGACTCTCAGGGCGAGGCCCGGCGCCGAGCCTTTCGGATTGGAAAGCAGCTCGGCGCCCTCCGGATAATCGGCCTGGCGAAGATTCGACTCCGGCATCGTCCGCCCGGAATGGGCCCACTTCTGGCGAAGGTCAGCCGCATACGTGTCCGAGAACCTCATCGGGAGGTTGAAGGCGTGACACAAGGCTTCCCGGGTGAGGTCATCCTGGGTAGGCCCGATTCCCCCGGTGATGATCACCGCGTCCGAGCGAGATGCCGCCAGAGCGAGAACTGCCGCCTCGCGGACGACATTGTCGCCGACCATGACCGAGTGGTTCACATCGAACCCGGCTTCAGCGAGACGGGCGCCGATCTTCGCCGCGTTCTCGTTCGTGATCTGGCCCAAAAGCAATTCGGTACCGACTGCGACGATCTCGACGATCATCCAACAACTACCGCTTCGCGATCCGTCCCATACGCAGACGTGATCTCCGCGTCGACCCACTCCCCCACCACCCCCCGGTCTAAGACGATCACTCCGTCGATCTCGGGGGCCTCCCGATGGGAACGGCCAACCGCGCTGCCGTCCTCCAACTGATCGATCAATACCCGGACCCGCGAACCGACCGAAGCGAGATTCGCCTCGGCCGTGAGGTTTTCCTGGATAGCACTTAGATAGCGAAGGCGCTCGCTCACCTCGTCGGGATCGACTCGCCCGTCTAGCAACGCTGCCGGGGTGCCCTCCTCGGCCGAATAGGGAAAAAAGCCTGCCCAATCGAGACTCGCCGCTTCGAGAAACTCGGCCAGTTCCTCGACCTGTTCGGCCGACTCCCCCGGGAAACCGACGATGAACGAGGACCGCAGGGCCGCGTCCGCATCGGATGCTCGGATCTGGTCTATCAGCTGCAGGAATCTCTCGCCGTTGCCGGGTCGCTTCATCGCCCGCAAGAGCGGCTGCGCGGCGTGCTGAAGACTGAGATCGAAATAGGAAGCAATCTTGGGGTTCTGACACATCTCCGCGACGAGACGAGGGCGGACCTCCTTTGGGTACAAATAGAGCAGGCGCACCCGCTCAACTCCTTCCACGGCCGTGACCAGACCGAGCAAGTCGACGATGTCACCCGGCGCATCGATGTCTCGCCCGTAGGCGGCCAGGTCCTGGGCGACGAGCACGATCTCCGAGACGCCGGCGGCCGCAAGTCCTTCCACCTCTTCGACGATGTTGGGCGGCCGCCGCGATCGCTGCTTGCCCCGGATCAACGGGATGGCGCAAAACGTGCAGGGTTTGTCGCACCCTTCGGCCACCTTCACATACGCATAGGGCATGGTCGGGGCAGGCCGATTGACCAAATGGAGGATGTCCATCGCCGGCCGCACCAGGCGCACCGGCTGCCAGTCGGGACCAGAGGTGAACCGGTCGAGGAGCGGCACCAGACTGTCGTAGCGATCGAGACCGACCACCGCGTCAACCTCGGGCAATGCCTTCTCGACCTCGGTGCCGAACCGCTGCGCCATGCACCCGAGGACAATTGTGCGGGCGCCGTCCCCGCGTTCGTCCTGCAACTCGAGGATCGTCTCGACAGATTCCCGCCGCGCCTCCTCGATAAACGCACAGGTGTTGACCATGACGACATCTGCCATCGAGGGAGAACTCGCCGCCCCATAACCCGCCTCGGCCAACATCGCTTCGACCTTCTCCGAGTCGACCTGGTTCTTGGCACAACCGAGGGTCGTCAGCCAATGGGGTGGCCGGTTGGCAACCGAGGTCATCAAGAAAGCGAGCGGTAGCGGCCGCGGAAGTAGACCAGCGGATCGTCCATCGCTCCGAGCTCGAGGTGTTCGATCTCGCCCACCACCAGCACCTGCCAGCCGATTGAATGGCACGCCTCGAGCCGACAGCCCGCCCAGCTGTCGAAGCCGACCATCAGCGGCCCCCATTCGGTTTCGGTGAGCTCGAGGCCGGCGAAGAGCCCACCCGGCGAAGGCGCCAGCTCGGCGAATCGATCGGCAAGCTGGCGATGCTCCTGCCTCGCGATGTGAACCACAAATTTGCCGGTGGCGTTGACCGCACCGTGGAAATCGGCGGCCTCGTTGACTCCGACCAAGAGCCGCGGCGGCGCCCCTTCCAAGACCAGCACCGCCGAGGCGGTCATGCCGTCGTCTCCGGCGGTAACGATCGTGACCGGCCCGGCGAGACGGCCCCTTAACTGTCGTGCCCGATCACGCGCCTCGGGAGGCGGCAGGAAGGGGTTCTCGTGATGGATGGTCACGAACTCAGGTTAGGGGGACGGTTTCGGGCCGCCGGGCCGTATATCTGAGGTAGGAGGTGTAGCCCGCGTGTCGAGCCAGGGCTTGCAGCTCGTCAAACGCGAAGGCGCTGTCCGCGGGTCGATGTGCGTCTGAGGCAAAGGTGATCGGGACGGAGGCCTGTCGGAACATTGCCAGGAATCGCGGTGACGGATAGGCCTCGCCGACCGGCATGCGGATCCCTTGGCTCGAGACTTCAACCGCCATCCCCGAGGCGGCCGCGGCGTCGACGACCTTCTGATAAAGATGGATCGGCTCATTAATGGGCCGAAACCCAAGTTTCTTGCATACGTCGACGTGCGCTAGGACGTCCACCACCCCTCGCCGTGCCAGGTCCTCGACCAGGATGAAGTACTCCTCCCACGCTTGATCGATGCCGCGACGTTCAAACTCATGGGACACCGACGAGCTGTCGAGTGACCAGCCACCAATCCAATGAACCGAGCCGATGAGGAAGTCGAAAGGAATCGGCGCCAGCAGCTCCATCACCGCATCGATCGAATCGGGAAAGAAATCGACCTCGAGTCCGAGCTTGACCGGAAGCCCGCGCCCTTTCGCAGCCACAATGGCTTCGACATATCGGGCGAGCGACAAGCCCGAGTCATTTTCCATCATCAGCTCGCAGTGGCGACGGAGCTCGGGATTTGATTCGGCCTCCCAAAACCGACCGAGGACCGCCGCCCCTTCGTCGGTCCGATACAGGTGCTCGGTGAAGCCCAGTTCGAAGGCGCCGCGCCCGGCGGCGACATCGACGTAGCTCTCGATGAGCCCGTCGGGGTACTCGCCGTGGGGAGGCCATTCGAAGTCGCGTCCATGCGGATGCAGATGAAGGTGGTAGTCGGACACCGCTCAGTCCAGATTTACTAGCTGGTGCGAAGCGACTCGACGAGCCCTTGCAGCGGGCCGGGACCGACCGCGTCGGCGAGAAAGTCCCAAGTTGGCCCGGGCAAGCGGCCCTCCTCATCGAGCTGGCTAGCAGCTAGATGCACCGCGTCGGCTAACGCCCCGAAGCTACCGCTTTGGTCCTTTTCGACTGCGACATCGACCGCCGCCCGGGCTGACGCGGCGTCGCCCTGGCTCAATGCCTCGATCGCCTGCTCCGCCGCTTGTTGGGCTTGGCGCTGTCCCTCCAGGCTCAAACCTCTTGGAACAGATAGGGGCGCAGGAAGTCGATCCGGTCGTCGACTTCGTCGGGATGGATGAACCAGGGCGTGGCGGCCAGCGTGGAAAGCAGCGGGTTGCCGTCCTGGGGTGTGAAGCAATAGCCGACGAGCTCGTTGCCATTGCGGACCGTGAGAGTGTCGATCGCCACCACCGTTTGGCTCAGGATGCGGCCGTAGTAGCCGTGATCGCGTCCAAAGCTGAAGACGCTG
>JBPCQV010000161.1:0-12866 GCA_050997725.1 Acidimicrobiia bacterium | reverse complement strand
TGCGCGGCTTCGTCACCGGCGATGAAGTCCTGCGAGCCGGAGACGACGAACCCAATCGCAACGACAGCGCCCGGCACACGATGAGGTCGGTGGTCTGCAACGGGAGCTTCGACTGGGCTGAAAGCGCCAAACCCAATCGGGCCTGGGCCGACACCCTCATCTACGAGACCCATGTGAAAGGGATGACGCGGACCCACCCCGGCGTTCCGCCGGAACTGCGGGGCACCTATCTCGGCCTCGCCTCCGAGCCCATCATCGAGTACCTCACCGGTTTGGGGGTGACGGCGCTTGAGTTGCTCCCGGTCCACACCACCGCCAGCGAGCAAGTGGTCTCGAGCCGCGGGCTCACCAACTACTGGGGCTACTCCACGCTCGGCTTCTTCGCCCCCGATCCCCGTTTCGCCGCGACCGCCGATCCTGTCGACGAATGGAAGACGATGGTCAAGCGGCTCCATCGGGCCGGGATCGAGGTGATCATCGACGTGGTCTACAACCACACTGCCGAAGGCAATCACAAAGGCCCCAGCCTCAGTTTTCGCGGTTTCGACAACCCCGGCTTCTATCGACTTGACCCGGAAAACCCCCGGTTGTATCTCGACACCACCGGCACCGGCAACCGGCTCGACCTAACGCAGCCCTGGGCCTTGCAACTAGTTCTCGACAGCATCCGCTACTGGGTGACTGAGATGGGCGTTGATGGGTTCCGCTTCGACCTCGCTCCATCTCTCGCCCGCATTCCCGATGATTACAACCGAGAGGCCGACTTCTTCGCCCGAGTGCGCGAGATGCCCGAACTGGCGGACGTGAAGCTCATCGCGGAGCCTTGGGACATCGGTCATCACGGCTACCAGCTCGGCAACTTTCCCGACAGATGGGGCGAGTGGAACGGCCGCTACCGCGACATGATGCGCGAGGTGTGGAGGGGATCCCTGGGCACGATCGATGAGTTCGCCGATCTGCTCATGGGCAGCTCGAAAATCTTCGGGGACCGAGGCCCGACCGCTTCGATCAACTTCATCACCTGCCACGATGGCTTCACCCTCCAGGATCTGGTGTCCTATGACGTCAAGCACAACGACGCCAACGGCGAGGACAACCGCGACGGCGAAGTGAACAATCGCTCGTGGAACAGCGGCACCGAAGGGGACACGGAAAACGCGGAGACCACTGAGTTCCGGCAAAGGCGCGTCGCCAACTTCCTCTTGGCCCTATTCGTTTCCCAAGGGGTGCCGATGCTGCTCGGCGGCGATGAGCTCGGACGAACCCAAAGGGGCAACAACAACGCCTACTGCCAGGACAACGAGCTCTCGTGGTTCGACTGGGAGCAAGCCGACTGGGGGCGAGTCGACCTCGTCCGCCGGCTCGCCGCCCTACGCCGCGAGCATCCGGTGTTCAGGAGGACGGACTATCCCCGTGGCGAGCCCAGTCCCAACGGCATCCCGGAAGCGGGTTGGTTTGCACCGGCCGGCCACCTCATGACCCCTTCCGATTGGCAAACGGTCTGGGTGCGAGCCTTGGGGGTTTTTTGGAACGGCTCCGGGATCGGCGACGAATCGTTTTACCTGATCATGAATGCCAGCTTCGATTACACCCGTTTCCACCTGCCCGACATGCTCGAGGAATGGCATTGGGAGGAGGTCGTTTCCACCGGCCCGTCGCAAAAGGGCGACCCGAACCCGGTCCTGTTGCCGTTCTCGATGGCGCTCTACCGCACGCGCTAGCCGACCACGTCCCCTTTGGCGATCGCCACCACCCCCCTCGGGGACACCTCGAAGCGGGCCCGGTCTTGCTCGGAGTCGACTCCGATCCGGTATCCCGGCGGGATCGAGACGTTCTTGTCGATGATCGTCTTCCTGAGCACGGCTCCGGCTCCGACTTTGACGTTGTCAAACAGGATGCAGTTTTCCAACACCGCCCCCGGTTCGACCCGCACGTTGGGCGAGAGCACGCAACTGCGGACATAGCCGCCGGAGATGATCACCCAGTTGGAGAGCAGCGAGTCGGCGATTTGGCCGGGACCATGCTGGGCAACCGCCACCACCTTGGCCGGAGGGGCCGTCTTCCAGGCGGTGAAAATTGGCCAGGCGTCGTTGTAGAGGTTGAAGATCGGTTCGGTGGCGACCAGGTCCATAGAGGCGTCGAAGTAGGAGTCGAGGTGACCGACATCGCGCCAGTAGCCGCGTTCGCGATCGCTCACACCGGCGATCTCATTGGCGTTGAAGTCGTAGACGTGGGCTAGGCCTTGCTTCACCATCTGCGGGATCAGGTTCCCGCCGATGTCATGCCGAGACGAGTCGTTCTCTGCATCGATGGCGAGTTGCTCGAGCAGAACCGAAGTGGTGAACGCGTAGTTGCCCATCGACACGAAGGCGTGTTCGGGATCGCCCGCGATCGGCTGCGGATCCTGCGGTTTCTCCCGGAAGCGGTCGACGATCGAGTCGGTCCCGGTCTCGATCACACCGAACTGGTGAGCTTGGTCGAGGGGCACCCTGATCCCGGCCACCGTGACCCCGGCGCCGGACTCGATGTGCTGGTCGAGCATCTGCTCGGGGTCCATCCGATAGATGTGGTCGGCTCCGAAAACGAACATGTAGTCGGGGGAGGCGTCGTCGACCAAGTTCAAGTTCTGATAAAGGGCATCGGCCGACCCCAGGAACCACCTCTGGCCCAGCCGCATCTGAGCAGGAACCGAGGTGACGTAGTTGCCGAGAAGAGTCGACATGCGCCAAGTCCGGGAGAGGTGGACGTTGAGGGAATGGCTCTTGTACTGGGTGAGGACCACGATGCGCCGCTGGCCGCCGTTGACCAGGTTGGAGAGGGCGAAGTCGATGAGCCGGTACTGACCACCGAAGGGCACCGCCGGCTTGGCGCGATCGCGAGTGAGAGGCATGAGGCGCTTGCCTTCGCCACCGGCCAGCACTATCGAGAGAACATTGCGTCGACTAGCCATTTCCGGTTCCGTTTCTACCAGGCTCGTTTCGAACAAGGAGGATCGCGGCGAGCGGCGGGAGGTCGAGGAGCAAAGAGTCGGGCTGGCCCTGGTGGGCGACACCGCGTGACCCGACCGGCCCGGGCTTCATCAGGCCGTCGCCACCGAAGCGCGTCTCATCGCTCGACAACAACACTGACCAGTCGCCACCGGCGGGGACACCTACCACGTATCGATCCCATCGAACCGGGGTGAAGTTCAGCACCACCATCACGTCTCGTTCCCCTTCGGCCCGCCGCAGGTAGCCGAAGACGGCTCGGGCATAATCCTCAGGCTCGAGCCAGACAAAGCCACTCGGGCGGTCGTCCTCTCGATAAAGCGCCGGCTCCGCGCGGAGCAGATGGTTGAGCGCTCGCACCCAGGCGAGGAGCTGACTGTGGCCGGGTTGGTCGAGCAACTCCCACTGGAGCGAAGCGTCATGGTTCCACTCTTTGATTTGGCCGAACTCGTTGCCCATGAAGAGGAGCTTCTTGCCCGGGGTCGTCCACATGTATCCGAGCAAAGTGCGAAGACCGGCCAGCTTGGCGGAAGGTGACCCCCACTGCTTCTCGAGAAGCGACCGTTTGCCATGGACGACTTCATCGTGGGAGATGGCCAGGGTGTATCGCTCGCTGTATGCATACATCCCTCGAAAGGTCACCAGCCGGTGACTGTCAGGATGGGAACGGAACAGCGGATCGAGGCTGGTATAGCGAAGGGTGTCGTTCATCCAACCCATGTCCCACTTGTAGTCAAAGCCAAGGGCGAGGTCGCCGTAGGTGCCGGTGACGTGAGGCCAAGAGGTTGACTCTTCGGCCATCATCGCCACGCCGGGGAAGGTGCGGTGGACGCTTTGGTTCATCTCCCGAAACAGCTCGACCGCTCCCAGATGTTCGCGTCCGCCGCGCTCGTTGGGGAGCCATTGACCAGGCTGGCGCGAGTAGTCGAGGTAAAGCATCGATGCGACCCCGTCGACCCTGAGCCCATCGAGGTGATATCGATCGAGCCACGAGTGGACCGAGGACAGGAGGAAGCTCCGGACCTCCCCCCGGTCGTAGTCGAAGATCAACGAGGTCCAGTCCGGGTGAAAGCCGCGCCGGGGATCAGCATGCTCATAGAGATGCGTCCCATCGAAGTAGGCGAGGCCGTGCAGGTCGGTGGCAAAGTTGGACGCCACCCAATCGAGCAACACCCCGATCCCGTTCTGGTGGAGGTGGTCGACGAGGAACATGAGGTCCTGGGGGGTGCCGTAACGAGCGGTGGGGGCGAAGAACCCGGTCGCCTGATAGCCCCATGAACCGTAGAACGGATGCTCCATGAGCGGCATCAGCTCGACATGGGTGAACCCCTGCTCGGCTACATATTCGGCGAGCTCAGGCGCGATCTGGCGATAGTTGACCTGGCCGTGGTGGCGCCACGAGCCGAGGTGGACCTCGTAGATGCTGATGGGACGATTCGGGGCCATGGTCCCGTTGCGAGCGGACATCCAGCTCTCGTCATGCCATTGATAGTCGAGGTTCTGGGCGCGAGAAGCTGTCCGCGGGGGGACCTCGGCCCATACCGAGTACGGGTCGGCCTTGTCGACTGAGCGGTATTGGCTGCCGGTGATCTGGAACTTGTAGGAATCGCCTTCCTTGACCCCGTCGATTCGGGCGCGCCAAAAGCCGTGTCCCTCAGATATGAGGGGGTGGGCATTGGGGTTCCAGTTGTTGAAGTCGCCTACCACCGACGCCCACGCCGCATTGGGGGCCCAGACTCGGAAACTCGCTCCGCTTTCCTCGAGAAAACAACCAAGGACATGATGGAGCGCGGTATGACGCCCCTCGCCCATGAGCCATCGGTCCTCGTCGGTGATGTCTCTCAACATGTGGAGCGACGCTAGCTCTGTGGGTCTGGGGTGGACCCCGCTAGTCGACCAGAACCGAAGGGGCGGACGAAACCGGGACGGCTTCCCTACCCCGCCAGCTTCTCCAACCCCAAAGGGCGGCAACCAGGCAGGAAACTGCCCCGATCAGGATTGCCTGGCGGGGTCCAAAGCGATCGGCTACCCAACCTATGAAGGGTGCTCCCAGGGGAGTGGTTCCGAAGAAAACGATGGCCTGCAGCGACAGGATCCTCCCCCGAAACTGGGGATCGGCTGCGAGCTGCATCATGGCGGTGGCGGTGGTCATGAAGCCGATGCTTCCCAGTCCGACCAGGACGGCGATCGGATAGGCCGCCCAGAGCGTGGGGGTGCCGGCCAGCATCAGCAAGCCGACACCAAACGCGATGGCCGACAAGATCAGATGGCCGAAGGGAACTTGTCGGCGCCGAGCGGTGGCAATCGCCCCGACCACCGAGCCGACGCTCATCGTCGAAAGGACGAGCGTGTATGACTGTTTCGTGCCTGCCAACGGGCCCGTGATGAGAAGGGGAGTGGTGACCGAGAGGTTGAAGGCGAGCGTGCCGATGACCGCCATCATCACCAAAGGCACGAGCTGGTCACGCGACGAGAAGGCGTAGCGCAAGCCTTGCCTGACCTGACCTCGCCCGCGCTCCACCGTTTCTGCCGAGAACAGCTCGCTTGGTCGTATCAGCGCGAGACCGGCAATCACGGCCAGGTAGCTCAAAGAATCGCCGAGAAAGCACCAGGCATAGCCAAACAGCCCGATCAGTAGGCCGGCTAAGGCCGGCCCCAGCACCCGCGCCGTCGTCATTAGAGCGCTGTTCAGGCTGACAGCATTGGCGACGTTCTCGGGAGGCACCATTTCGACTACGAAGGCTCGCCTCGCCGGGTTGTCGAACGCGGTGAGGACTCCCTGCACGGTTGCCAGCAGGAGGACATTGCCCACCGAGGCGTTGCCGCTGAGCACGACGAGCCCCAAGGCCAGCGACTGCGCCATCGCCCCGACCTGGGTGAAGAACAAGACCCGCCGCTTGTCGAAGCGATCGGCCAGCGTCCCTCCCCACGCCCCGAACAGCAACACCGGCCCGAACTGAGCGGCGGCGAGGAAGCCGAGCAGCACCCCCGAGCCGGTGAGGTCGAGGATGAGTAGCGTCTGGGCAACCATCGTCATCCAGGTGCCGGTCTGGGAGATCGTCTGGCCGACAAAAAACAGGCGAAAATTGCGAACCTGGAGCGACCGAAAAGTGTCCTTCAGCACTCACCTCAAATTACCTTTCTACGAACCCTGGGTTCGGGTACCGCAAAAGCGCGGATGCCAACCCACAGAATCGAAGGAATGTATGGAAATCAGTTCGATTGGGCAGATTCATGTCAGCGTGAGCGATGTCGACCGATCGGTGGCCTGGTATCGAGATGTGCTCGGTCTTGACTTCCTTTTTCAGGTGCCGGGACAGCCGATGGCCTTTTTGCAGTGCGGTGAGACCCGGCTCTATCTCGGGGTGCCCGAACAGGAAGCATTCCGTTCCCGGCCCATTCTCTATTTCAGTGTCGATGACATCGATCAGGCGGTAGCGGCGATCGAGGCCCGGGGGGGCTCGTTTACCGGGAAACCGCAGGTGGCTCATCGCGACGACTCGTCGGAGCTGTGGCTGGTCGTCACAGCCGATCCCGACGGGTTGCCCGTGCTGCTGATGGAGACTCGGCCGAGATAGACGCGCTTTCCGGCAACGGAAGCCAGGGTCATAGACTCCCGGCCCCGATGACAAGATCGCAGACGTCTCTCGATCCGACGCATCGCGACAACCCTTCGGGGCGCGAGTTGCTCTACGTCCTCCTCGCCGTTGCCGCCGCGGTTCCTGGGGTCGCGGTTCGCCTTACGGGCTCCCACCCAGCCCCGGCCTTGGCGGCATTGCTCTTTGGGCTCTCGATTGTCGGCGCAGCCTTCATCCTTTCCTGGGCGGCCGAGGTGGTCCAACTCGACATCGCCGGCGGGCTGGCCCTGGCCATCCTGGCGTTGATCGCCGTGCTGCCCGAGTATGCCGTCGACTTCGTATTCACCTGGAAAGCCGGCACCGATCCCAGCCAAGCTCCGAATGCGCTGGCCAACATGACCGGGGGCAACCAGTTACTGATCGGGTTCGGATGGCCGCTCGTCGTGCTGCTCGCCACCTGGCGGGTCAAGCGCCTTCACGGCAAAGGCGTTCGGGTCGGGGGAGCTGATGACCAGGCGGTCCACCTCGATCGCATCCAGTCGATCGATGTCGCCTTCTTGACCTTGGCCTCGATCTACGGGCTTCATTTCTTCCTGCGCGACAGCCTTACCTTGCTCGATGCGGTGATCCTCGTGGCCCTGTATGCCACTTATCTCTGGCGACTCTCGAAAGCGCCGCCCGAGGTTCCCCATCTGGTGGGCCCGGCAGCGCGGATCGCAGAGCTCAACCAAGCCACTCGGCGGTGGGTGAACCTCGCCATGTTCGTGCTTTCCGCCAGTGTGATTCTCGTCGTGGCCGAGCCATTTGCCGAAAGCCTGGTCGAACTCGGCCAGGCCTACGACATCCCAGAGTTTTTGCTGGTGAAGTGGCTGGCGCCACTGGCTTCGGAGTCCCCTGAGCTGCTCGTCGCCGCGCTCTTCGCGTGGAAGTTGTCGGCCCGAACCGGCTTCGGGGCGTTGCTCTCATCGAAGGTCAACCAGTGGACGCTGCTCGTGGGCACCCTCCCTCTCGTCTTTGCGATCTCCTCACAATCGTTCAATGGCCTGCCCCTTGGAGTCGAGCAACGCGACGAGCTCTTGGTCACGGCGGCGCAGTCGATCTTCGCGGTGGCAATCTTGGCTAGTCGTTCGATGGATCGGAAGGAGGCCTGGGTGCTGCTCGGGCTTTTTGTCGCCCAGCTGCTCGAGTCGTTTTACGTCTCGATCGTGCTCAGAGACGCCTACAACCCGGCCGGTCGGATCGGAGTGGCGGTGGTATTCCTACTGGCCGCCGCCTGGGTTCTCTTCCGCCATCGCGGCCAACTCCGGCACACAGTTAGGGAAGGCTTGCGGGCGCCCATCGACGAGTTGATGAAGGAAGAAGTCCAATGAAATTTCGGACCCGCCAGATCCACGCCGGAGTGGTGCCCGATCCAACAACGGGAGCGATCCTCACCCCGATCCATCAGTCCACGACCTTCGTTCAGGATTCGGTTGAGGATTACATGGCCAAGGGCTACTCGTATTCCCGGGCCGGCAATCCCACAGTCACCGCCTTCGAGGAGAAGATCAACGATCTCGAAGGCGGCAACGGCGCCGCCGCTTACGCCTCGGGGATGGCAGCAACAGTTGCCGTGCTCATGGGGTTTCTCAACTATGGCGACCACGTGGTCTTTTCGGACGTGGTTTACGGGGGAACGCATCGGTTTGCGACCAAGATCATGACCCGCTTCGGGGTCGACTCCGACTTTGTCGACACCTCTCGCCCGGAACTGGTCGAAAAAGCTCTCCGCCCCCGTACCAAGCTGCTCTTCACCGAGACCCCGGCCAACCCCACGCTCAAGCTGACCGATCTCCGAGCGATGTCCGACCTGGCTCAGGCGCACGGTGCTTTGCACGCTGTCGACAACACGTTTCTCACCCCTTACTTCCAGCGGCCGCTCGAGTTGGGCGCCGACTTCGTCATCCACTCGACTACCAAATATCTTGACGGACGCAATGCCACCTTGGGAGGGGCGGTGGTCGCGTCGTCGGCCGAACAGGCGGCCCAACTCAAGTTCATGCAGAAGGCGGCGGGCTCGATCATGTCGCCCTTCGTGGCCTGGCTCACCCTGCAGGGGACGAAGACGCTCGCTCAGCGGATGGACCAGCAGTCAGCCAACGCGATGGAGGTCGCCCAGTTCCTGGCTGCCCACCCGCGGGTGAGCGCCGTCGGCTATCCCGGGCTCGAGAGCTTTTCGCAGTACGACTTGGCCAAGTCGCAAGCATCCGGGTTTGGGGCCATGGTGTGGTTCGAGGTGGAGGGTGGCCTCGCAGCCGGGAAGGATTTGATGCGTGCGGTCAAGCTGTGGTCGCTGGCCGAGAACCTCGGTCAGGTGGAATCGCTTATCACTCACCCGGTGACGATGACCCACAGCGAGATGACACCTGCCGAGCGAGCGACAGCCGGCATCACTGACGGGCTCGTCCGCCTTTCGGTTGGCCTCGAGGACGTTTCGGACCTCATCGAAGATTTGGGAGCGGCTCTCGACGCCTGATCCTGGGTCCTCATTCTCAGACATTTGTTCCCGGCGCCCTGCCTGGTAGGTTCGTGAGTGAGGTAGAAGGGGCGAGAAGGTGTTGGTGAGAAGTGTTGGTGAGGTCGCTTGGCCATGCAGGACTCGAGCTGAAGCTCGCTGGTGCCCGGATTCTTTGCGACCCATGGTTTTCGCCCGAAGGCGCCTTCCAAGGGTCGTGGTTCCAATATCCTGACAATTCCCATTTGCTCGATCATGAGTTGGTCCGCCCAGACGCCATCCTGATCTCGCACGAACACATGGATCACATAGATCCCTGGCGGTTGGAACAAGTGCCCGATCACATCCCGGTGTACATCCCTCACTACGCCTCCGACGCGCTGCGAAGGAAGATCCTCCAGTCCCGGAGGCGACCATTGATCGAACTCAATCAATGGCAGTTTTCCGAAGTCCTACCTGGGGTCAAGGTGATGTTTGTTTCCGAGGAATCGCCGATGAACCAGGACTCCGCCATGGTGGTGGTGGCTGAGGGAAAGTCTCTGCTCAACATGAACGACGCCCGGCTGTCGGCCGCGCAGGTGCGCGAAATCAAGAATGAGGCTGGTGGAAGCATCGACGTTCTCGCCTTGCAAGGAGCCGGCGCCTCATGGTTCCCGATGTGTTATGAGTATCCATCCGCTCGGATGGCGGAGCTCGCCCTTTCGAAACGCCACGCCAAGCTGAGATACCTTGGTCGAATGGTGCAAGCCGCCAAACCGATCGCGTGCTTGCCCTTCGCCGGACCGCCTTGCTTCCTCGACGACGAGCTCTTCCATCACAACAGTCAACTTGGTCCCGAGGGCGTCTTTCCAGATCAACGCCAAGTAGTTGACTGGCTAAGCGAGCAAGGACTCGACGCCGAGCTCTTTTTCCCGGGAGACACTTGGGACTCTGTGGCAAGGCGCCGTCTTCCGGGTTCAGACGATTCGTTCCTTCGCGATCCGGACTACCTCGACGGTTACGCCGAACGGCGCCGATCCGAGGTTGAAAATGTGAGGCGACGACATCCTGAACCGAGTGCGGATTTGTGGCCAGCCTTCGAGGACTACTTCGGAACGGTCGTGGGGCTGAGCCGCTACTTCAATCAACAGATCAATATGCGAGTCGGATTCGACTTGCAAGGACCCGGAGGGGGTTTTTGGGCAGTCGATCTCCGACCGGGGAGCGAGGGTGTCTTCCCGACTGCCGGAGATTGCCAATACACATATCGGTTCGACACTCGGTGGTTGCCGCCGATTCTCGAAGGCAAGGTGCCATGGGAAGACTTTTTCCTCTCCCTTCGCTTCCGGGCATGGCGGCACCCGGACGCGTACAACGATCACCTGCTCGGCCTTCTCAAGCTCGCCCAGCGGGAACCCCTTCAAGCCGTCGAGGATTACGAGAGCGCCCCGGACCGCGATGAGATGATCGAGATCCATGTCGGCGACGTCACCTACCGCATTCAACGTTTCTGCCCTCACGCCGGCCAAGATCTGCGCGAGACAGCCGAGGTGCTCCCAGGCGGGATTCTCCGCTGTTTGGGACACCATTACGAGTTTGATCTCGAAACCGGTCAGTGTGTCAATGGCCGCGCAAAGACCCTGCGAACCGAGCGATTGGTCGATGGGAGCTCAGCGGGCACCAGTTAGGGCCGAGAACCTGCAGTCTTAGAAGCGTTCGAGCAGGTGGATCGTGACCGTTTCGCCGGCCTTCTTCTTGATGAGTTTCTGGAGGTCGGCCTTGACCGGAAGTTTGTGCGTGCCGTCGCCGAGTGCCATGAACGAACTCTGGAACGGATGGCCGTCGACGGTGCCGGCGACCTTGACCAGGCCGCGGGTTCCAAAGAAGTCCGCCGACCAGTCGGTCACTACAAAGGTCCAGCCTCCTTTCGCGGAGCTCTTCTCGAGCTTCGCCTTGAAGGACTTGTCGAGCGTCGCCATCAGTTGCCTCCTGCGTACATCAGTGAGCCTGGGGTTGTGAGCAGCTCCCCGGTCTCGAGCCAGGTCTTGAGCCCAGAGAGGATCATCGGCCAGCCGCCGTAGAGCTGCTCGTTGGCGCCCTCGCGCAATTGGTCGTGGGTGACGGTGAGCCGGCACGAATCGCCGACCGGTTCGATCTCCCACGTCACGCGACTCGTGCCTTCCGCCTTCACGTCCTCACCCCAGAGAGCCACCATTGTCTGGACCAGACGGCGGGGTGGGTCGACTTCCAGGTTGACTCCCTCGCCAAGCAGGCCTTCGGCCGAAGGGTGGATCATTTCGAAGCGCGAACCGGGCGTCCAATCGGACACGTGTCGGGATCCGAAGTTGTACTTCCCGCGAATTTCCGGATCGGTGACAGCCTCCCAGAGCCGCTCCGGTGTGGTCTTGATGTAGATTTCGAAGACCTTCTCCATTGTTTCCTCCATCTCGCTCTTGAGGTCGACGAGCCCTGCGGCCCACCCCTCGGTGTACTTGCTGACCCAACGGTCATGGACCTGGCGAATGGGCACTGCGTTGAGGTAGTGCAGCTTCTCGCGGCCGCGCCGCTTTGCCACAACCAAACCCGCCTCCTCCAGCAGCCCCAGATGCTTGGCGACGCCGATTCGGCTCATGTCAAACCGTGCTTCCAGCGCGCGCTGGGTTTGGCCGTCCTCCATGAAGAGGGCATCGAGCAGGGCTCGACGAGTCGGGTCCGACAGCGCCTTGAACACCAGTTCCACGCTCACATCTTATGTAACCAAATGGTTACCTGTCAACACAGTCCCGTGTGAGATTCAGGACAGGGCGAAGTTGGTCAAGGTTGGCCGTGCGGATCGGCCGCATCAATCGAGCGCCATTCTCCGGGCTAGCTCCGCTAGGTCGTCGAGTCGATCTTGATCGGGGAGGTTTCGCTCCGCCAGTAAGGCCAATAGATCATGTTCAGTGCGATCCCGGCGTCGTTCTCGCATGAGTGCTCTTGTGACCACGGCCGCTCGACTAGCAGCCTTGCCTTCACGCACCTGGGTGTCGACAAACTCGACCAAGTCGTCTGGCAACCGAAGAGCGATCTGTTTGCTCCACAGCGTCGTTGGTTACCTGCTGGCCTCGCAGGAGTCCTTGCTGACCGAGGCAATCATGGCGGCGTTCGATCTCGAATAATGTCCGAGGGTTCGAGCTGCAACCCTTCCTCTTGGTCGATGAGAACCTCTTCCAACTCCCGCTTTCCGAGAACGATTGGCACCGACATCATGACGATGGCCATCAATCCGATTGCTACGAGGAGGATGCGGGCGATGAGGATCTGCTGGTCGAAGCTCGCCGTCACCTCGGCCACAATGCGATTCGCATCGTTGGCTGCGTCCTGATACGCCGTGAGCACGCCGCGGCTGCCGCTCAGCTCGTCGGTTATCAAGCGGACGCTCTCACCCACTTCGTCGACCGCTCCACCAACGACCGAGAGTTGATTCGCCGCCGCGGCCAGGGGCGCGGATTGGGCCCGCAGTTCCTCGCTCAAAGGCGCGAGATCGGCGGCCACGGCACCGAGTGATTGATCGAGAGGGATGGCGGGGGAGTACTCGATCCCCAAGAACGACAAGGCGTTCATGGTGCGGTCGATCACGCGAGCGGTGTCGATCATCCCTGGGAAAGAGGCGGTGATCGAATCGAGCGTGTCGGGCACGTCGGTCGAGAGCAACGACGCAGTGTTGTCGAGGACCTCACTCATCTGCGTCAAGCCGCTGCCGGCGGCGGCCAGCGCCGTCTCTGCTTGGACCATCCCCTCCTCGGCCAAAGCCAGCGTTTCCAGGGCCGTTGTGGCCCCGTCGACGGT
>JBPCQV010000148.1:0-11547 GCA_050997725.1 Acidimicrobiia bacterium | reverse complement strand
GGTGGACGGCGATGTCGGGGACAAGAACACCTACGACCCCCGCTCCTACATGAAGAAGGCGGAGGTGGGAATGTCGGCGCGGGTAGTCACCGCTTGCGAGGACCTTATGTCCACCGGCCGCAGCATCCGCTGACTTGACCGTCCCTGCCCGGCTTCCCTGCGTGGATTGCGATGGCACTCTCCATCTGCTCACCGTTTTCGAGGAAGAACTGCCGGTCGAGCCAGGTGAGATCATCGCCTACCGCTGCGACAGCTGCCTCGAACGTTTCGACATCGTCTGGGACTGAGTTTCTGCGAACCCTGGGTAGGAACCGTCGTACAGCAACGGTTCCAGCCCACAGAATGGACGAACTAGGTCGGGGCTAGGGCTCGTCGTCGCCGAAGTAGTCGCGAGGCTCAAATTTCCCAAAGCGTTCCTGTGACGACAAAACTATGTCGGGGAACCGACCGGCATCCCGTTGTTGATTCGGTTATCCGCAGCCGAATCGTTCTTTTCTTGACGCGCGAGGAGTGGTCTCATTTCCAACCCCTTCAGAAAGGGATAACTTGTCGCGCGTGAGAAAGCGCCCCCCTCCCGGCCTCGCCGGCGGTCCCCCCTCCGGGGGGAGAAACGCCCCGGCGGACACTGGTTACTTCGGGCCCGACTCGATCACGTGGGCCGTCAATCAGGAAATCACCGTGCTGTTCGGGGGCGCCCGTGCCCTGCTCATGCATGCTGCCCACCCCCTGATCGCAGCCGGGGCACGACAGACGTCGATGTATCAACGGGACTCGTGGGCGCGTTTGCTTCGCACCCTGATGCTCCAATCGACGATGACCTTCGGCACCAAGCAGGAAGCCGACGAGGCCGCCGAGCGAATCAATCGACTCCATTTTCGCATCAATGGAATCGACCTGGTGACCGGCGAACGGTACGACGCGGTCGATCATGACCTTCTGCTTTGGGTCCATGCCGCCCTCGAGGTCTCCTCGATCTACTTCTTCGAACGCACCGTCCGCCGCCTGACGACCGAGGAACGAGATCGTTATCACCACGAGAACCTTGTGGCAGCCGAGCTGATGCTGCTCCCTCGCGAGCGCGTCCCCGCCAGCTACGCCGACCTCGAACGCTATGTCGAGAGCGTGATCACGTCAGACCGCCTCCTTCGCACTGATGTCTCGGACAATGTCGCAGACCTCATTCGCAAGGGACCGGTGCCGGCCACATTGCGTCCCATCTGGGCCTTCATCCGCTTTGCTGCCTTCGGAACCCTCCACCCGTCTCTGCGAACCCTTTACGAAGTGAAGTGGTCGAAGGCGAGGGACCGCTGGCTCCAAGCCAATCTCTGGTTTCTCGGAAAAGTGCGACCGTTCTTGCCGAGGAGGTTTCGCTTCATCGGACCAGCTCGCTGGGCCTACGAACGGTTGGAAGGCAAGCACAACCTCACCCTGGCTGAGGCGGGCGCTCGCCGTTGAGATACTTGGCAAAAAAGGCCTCGATCCTCACCCAAGCGTCCTCGGCCGCGTCCCGCCGATAACCAACCGCCAGCAGCGGGCGGCCGAGGGTTTCAATCAGGCGGTGTCCATCGGCTTGATTCATAAAACTGTGGCCGGCGCCCCGGTAGAGCTTGAAATCATTGTCGATGCCGGCCTCCTCAAGGGCGGTCCGGGCCCCCTGCGCGCCTCGTCGCAGAACCCGATCCTCGGCGCCATACGAAGCCACGACCGGACATGAATTGGCGAGATCGTCGGGGATCTGTCCGTAATTGGGCGCGGTCACATCCACCTTCTGTTTCGCGCCGAGCAGGAAGGCGTAACCGCCTCCCATGCAGAAACCAATCGCCCCTATCTTGCCTGCGCAGTCCGCTCGACTGCGCAGCCAGGTGATCACTGCCTCGACCGTGTCGACATTGTTTCCCTCCCCGCGCCAAAGATCGCGGGCAATTCGGGCGATGCATCCCCAGCCGCCACCGTCGACCAGGTCCGGCGCAACAGCCAGATAGCCGAGCGACGCGACCCGGTCGGTGATGCGGCGAATGTCGTCGTCCAACCCGAAGGCCTGGTGCAGGACCACTACCCCCGGCCATGGTCCCCCGCTGTCAGGCGCCGACAGATATCCCGGGATGGGGTCGCCAGATATATAGAGAGTGAGATCGCCACCCATCGTTGCGGGACCGTAACGAGGTAGTCGGGAGAATGTCGTGGTGACGGTGGCCCACTCGTCGAGAATGGCGTCATGAGCGATTACGACGCGGTGGTGGTAGGCGCCGGACCGAATGGCCTGGCGGCGGCCATCGCCCTCGCGCAGTCGGGGAAATCGGTGAAGGTGATCGAGGGCGCCGGCACGATCGGCGGCGGGGCGCGCACGATGGAGCTCACCGCTCCCGGATTCCGGCACGACGTTTGTTCGGCGGTGCATCCGCTCGGCCTCGGGTCGCCGTTCTTCCGCAGCCTGCCGTTGGAAGATTTCGGTCTTCGTTGGGTCCATCCCCCAATTCCCTTCGCCCATCCCCTCAACGCTCGAGAAGCCGTCTATGTGCACCGATCCGTGGAAGAGACTGCTGAGGAATTGGGTGGAGCCGATGGCGAGGAGTATCGAAATCGTATAACGCCGCTTGTGAAGGATTGGGACCTGATCGAGAATCAGATCCTCGGGCCCGTGGTGCGGGTTCCGCGACATCCGATCGCGATGGCTCGCTTTGGCTGGGTGGGGATCCTGCCGGCGACGAGCTTGCTCAAAGCCTTCCGCCATGAGGGAGGCAAAGCGATTCTGGCGGGGGCTGCAGCACACTCCTACGTGCCTTTGTCGCGGCCCCTCACTGCCTCTTTCGGTTTGCTCTATCCGATGACCGCCCATCGTTGGGGATGGCCCTTCGCGGCGGGAGGATCGCAATCGATCGTGGACGCATTGGCTGGATATCTGCAGTCGCTCGGGGGTGAGATCGAAACCGGAAGCTGGGTCGCCCGACTAGACGAGCTGCCACCGGCCAAAGCCGTTCTACTCGACGTCACTCCCGACGTCTTTCTCCGGATGGCTGGGGACAGGCTCCCGAGGTTGTACCGCCAACGAATGCGCCGATACAAGCGCGCTCCGGGCGCCTTCAAAGTCGATTACGCCCTCTCCGGACCGGTCCCGTGGGCCAACCACCGGTTGCTTGACGCCGGGACCGTGCACATCGGCTCGGCCGAATCGATCGTCGCCGCCGAGCAGGCGATTTGGAAGGGCCGGCGACCGCGGCGGCCGTTCCTTCTCGTGGCTCAGCCGAGCCTGTTCGATCCTTCGCGGGCGCCCGCCGGTCAGCACACGCTGTGGGTCTACGCCCACGTGCCCAGTGGCACCACCGACGATTACCTGCCCGCCATCGAGGCCGAGCTCGAAAACCTGGCTCCTGGTTTTTCCAAACGCGTCATCGACAAATGCGTGTCCACGCCCGCCGATCTGGAGGCATACAACCCCAACTACGTCGGCGGAGACATCACCGGCGGCGCCCACACGATCAAACAGGTGGTCTTTCGCCCGCTCCCCTCGCGCAACCCGTACTCAACCCCTCTCCCCGGGGTGTTCCTCTGCTCTTCCTCGACCCCGCCCGGCGCCGGCGTCCACGGGATGTGCGGCTACTGGGCGGCCCAAACCGCCCTCAAAACCGTTAGGTAACGAGGCAATTCGGAAGTGGTCCCGGCATCGCTGCTACTCGTCGCGCGGCTGCGTGAACAGGAGCCGTTCCAGGGCATCGGCGTACCAGGTCTCGAATTGGGCCGGCGACCAACCGCAACCGAGGACCAGCAGTCCATACATCTCGGGGCTGCCGATGCCGAAGAGGATCTCCGCGGACTTCGCTTTGCTGAGCCCCCGACGGAGGCGTTGGCGCTCGAGCAGTATGCCGAGCAGCGCGCGCTGGCCGATGAACCGTTGCTGGGCGTACCGGGACAGGGCTTGCGCAGCTGCCGTGTCAGCCGCGGCCGCACCCTGGAACACGAGATACAGAGGCGTGATCCGCTCGAGGATGCTCCGACCGTTCCTGGCGAGGAGGCGGAGCTGTCGACCGGGATCGTCCTCGCCGCGTAGCTGCCGGACCCATTCGCGGTCCAGGATCGCCACATCGGCGCTGTCGCCCGCGATTGTGACGTCGATCAGGGCCTCGAGAAGGGATCGCTTGCTCCCGAAGACGGCGTAGACCGTCTCTGGCGAAACGGCCACTCGCTCCGCAATTGCTTCGATGGTGGTCGAGACGTAGCCGGAGGAGTCGAAGAGCGCGCGTGCCGCGGCGAGCACTGCATCTCGTGTCTGGGCGGCCTGCTGCCGGCGAACTGCGGAGTGATATGCCCGACGTGGTTTGACAGGCTTCGCCATTTCGCTACTGTATTACCGTATCGGATACGGACTCACTGTACCCAACCACAAGGAGGAGCAACGCGATGGAAACCGATAACCAGCTGACTGGAGCGGCGGAGGCAGCGCGCACGACGGGGTCGATCCTGCGAATCGCAGCATCACGTCATCGACTACCCCTCGTGGAAGGCCGCGTTCGATGCCGATCCCCTCGATCGGTCACGCTCGGGCGTAATCGGCTACCGGGTCATGCGGGCTGCCGATGACGCGAGCAGCGTGATGATCGACCTCGAGTTCGTTTCGACAGGGCAGGCCGAAGTGATGCGCGAGCGATTGCAGACGTTGTGGCAGGGCCCGGCGAGCGCCTTCATCCGCGACCCTCGTGCGCGGGTGGTCGATGTCGTAGAGGGCGCGTCGGCGGCTTGAGACCTGTTTTCGCGCATTAAACGCAACCGATATCGGTTGCGTTTGATGCGCGAAAACAGAGGAGAGGGGCTACCGCCAGAGGTGAGGACGGGTGCGGACGTCGTCGAAACCGAGCTCGTCGCAGAGGGCGAGGAAGGCGTTCCCGTCGACTCCTTTCCATTCCAAGTCTTCCAGGGACTCTTTGAGAGGGACGTTTTGGCGAAGAGTTGTCAGGTCGCGGTAGAGCAAGGCGTCTTCGAAGCGCTCGCGTAGGACCAACGCAAGTTTGTCCGCGCTCCGCACCGTCACCTCCCAATCACGAGGATTGGGGGGAATCGCGTCGAGCTTGTGCCAACGCGACAACACCGCGCCGGCCGACTTCGAGCCCCAGCCCGGGAGACCAGGCACGCCGTCGGCGGTGTCGCCAACCAGGGCCAGATAATCAGGAATGGACTCCGGTCCCACCCCGAACTTGAGACGAATCCCGTCCTCGTTGTAAACCATCTGCTCGCGGCGATTGAGGGTTACTACCCGGTCGCCGATCACGCACTGGGAGAGGTCTTTGTCCGGTGTGCAGATCACCACCTGGTCGACGTCCTCGCACCAGCGGAACGAAGCGGTGGCGATGGCATCGTCGGCTTCGTATTCGATCATCCCCCAGCAGACGACACCGATCGCGGCGAAGGCTCTTTCGGCCAAGGGGAACTGGTCCAACAAAACCTGCTCCATGCCGGCACTGGTCTTGTACCCAGGAAACATGTCGTTGCGAAACGACTCGATGACGGTGTCGGTTGCCGCCGCAATATGGGTTACGTCCGGTTCTCGCAGAAGCGACAGGGTGGTTTCGATGATGCCCAAGGTCGCCCCCACTTCGCGCCCATCGGGAGCGAGGCGCTCGGGTCGTCCGTAGTACGAGCGAAACAACTCGTAGGTACCATCGAGGAGGTGGAGACGCACAACACCGATCCTATCGACCCCTCTGAGCCCGACCCCTGGGAGCGCCTTGGCGACCAGTTCGCATCGCTGAAAGAGAAGCTGAAGGACACCTATCGCCAGCAGTCGGCGGACGAAGGCCCGTCCGAAGATGACGTCAAGGACGCCTTCCGAACCCTGGGCAAGGCGTGGGATCGCCTCGCCGACGCGGTCGGCACCGCGGTCAAGGACGAGTCTGTCCGCCAGCAGGTGAAGGGTGCCGCCACCGGTTTTTTTGATGCGGTCGGCTCGGCTTTCTCTCAGCTCGGTTCGGAGCTGCGCAAGACCGGCCGCGACCCCGACGCTGACGATGAGGTTCCGCCTGCGTCGTAGCAGTGAATGAAAAGCGGGTCCGCGACGCCATCGAGAGCTCGGACACCGACGAACTCATAAGGATCGTCGACGGCGCTTGTGCCGCCAAGGAATGGGACGAACTCCTCCACCTGCGGGTGCGCATGGAGGAAGCACGGAGCCGAGGTCATCAACTGTGGGGGGTCGATCAGCATGTTCGCTACCGCCTGGCCCTGGAAGCACCCCCACCTTTGGCCGCGCAGTCGGTCGACGAAGGGCCGGCCCGCTTCGCCCTCGGTCCGCTGACCGAAGTCGCCGCCAATCGGCACACGTTCGCCGAGCTCGCGCCTTTTCTCGGATCAGGCCCGAGCCGCAGCCTGGTCGCCCACGAACGCGTCATCGCGGGAGAGAAGATCGACCCGGCAGCCGTCACCGACAATCAGCTCGAGCTGCCGTTGCGATTGCTCGCCTGGGAACCGGTTTACCAAGTTGCGACTTATCACTCACATCGGGTCGAGGCGCTGTCGCCTTCGCTGCCGACAATGGCGAACGAGGCGCTGCCGTCCTCAGCGACTGTCATCGATGACCACCCGTCGACCGAGGCCCTTTTGGGCCTGGTATTGCCCTGGCTCGAGGAGTCGAACGGTCGCGCCCAAGCGGTGTGCGCCGAAGGCTCGCCAGCCGCGGCGCTACGGGCGTTAGGGGTGCCCGCGGCCGAGCTCGCTTCGATTCCGGTGGCGGAGGCGATGGCACACATGGCCTGGGCAGCGGCATCCGGCGGAGCGGAGGGCCGGCGGCGGGGTGGGGCTAGTGGCCGGTTCCAGGCGTGGCACACCCTCACCACCCTGGCCGGATTTGAATGGCCTGCTTCCGCCGACATCGTGTCGGAAGCCGCCGGCCGGCTGCGCTGGTTTGTCTGGTCCGACTTTGCCCCCGCGATTGGTTGGGTGCTCAACCTCGCCGCTTATGACGGTGAGGAAAATCTCTCATGGGCTCTCGCCGCTCGTGATGCGGCGTAACGACTAAGTCGCTGGCGCCGCGGCGGTATCGGCTATCAACTGATCGACGACCGTCTTGAGCGCTTCCTCGTTGGAAGCGCCAGATGCCAAAGCGGTGCGATAGGTCTCGATCTGGCGGTCCGCGGAGGTTCCGCATTCGACGATTGTCCTCACATGCTGGAGCTCGGTCCAGCATCCCAGCTCCTCGGCGTCGGGCTGACAAAGCTCGATCAGCTCCTCGACAAGATCGCGGTAGGGAACGAGAGTTCCCTTTCCATAGTCCATCAACGTTCCTTCAACTCCATATCGCTGCGCCCGCCAGATGTTCTCGGAGATGAGCATCGGGGCATATTGCCGCCACCGCTGGTTGTTCAGTCGCAACCGGTAGAGCATGTGGAGGATGCACAGGTAGGCCGCCGCCACCGCGCAGGCGTCCTCGACTTTGGTGCAGACATCGGTGATCCTCATCTCGAGGGTCGGAAAGCGCGACGACGGCCGGATGTCCCACCAAATCTTCGAGGAGTCCTCGATGATCCGCGCTCTTACCAACACATCGACGTGCCGCTGATACTCGCTCCAACTCACGAACTCATCCGGCAGACCGGTCCGCGGCATCGTCCGAAATGTCGAGATGCGATAGCTCTTCAAACCGGTGAGTCGTGACCCCCAGAACGGTGACGAGGTCGACAGGCTCAAAAGGTGCGGAAGCATGTAACGCACCTGGTTCATGAGGTCGATCCGCAGGTCGGCGTCTTCGATTCCGGCGTGGACGTGCATTCCGCAGATCACCATCCGCCGGGCCACCATTCCCATGTCCTCGGCCATGACTTTGTAGCGATCTTTGTCGGTGGGCTGTTGCTCCCACCAAAGCGCGAACGGATGCGTAGAAGCCGCCATCACCGCCGCCCCGTGCTTTGCGAGGGCGTCGTTCAAGGAGGCGCGCATCTCGACGAGCTCCTTGCCCGCGTCGGCGACTGTGCTGTGAACTCCTGTCGCGACTTCCAACTGCGCCCGCAGGAACTCGGGCATAGCCTTCGCTCCCAGCGCTTCTTGGGCGCTCTCCCAGAGGGCAGCGTCGGGATCGCTGACCAGGTTGCGGGTCTCCCGATCGACAAGGAGGTACTCCTCCTCGATGCCGACGCTGAGAGCCGGGCGAGTGATCACATGCATCGGTCGGATTATTAGCCGCCCGCGTCAGAGCGTGTTGATCAGCGCCATCCGTTCGGTTTGGCATTCCTCGCGCACGTAGCAACCGCCGACGTGGTCGTTAACCAGACCCATTGCTTGCATGAATGCATAAACCGTGGTCGGTCCTACAAAAGTGAAGCCAGCCTTCTTGAGCTGGGCCGCGAGTTGCTCCGAAGCCGGCGTGATCGAAGCGATCTCGACCGGCGCCGCGCGACAGTCTTCCGCATACTCCTTCCAAAGCCACTGCGGCAGAGCGCCCACGAGATCTTCGAGCTCGGGCAACCGGCGGGCGTTGTTGATCACCGATCGGATCTTCCCCTCGTGGCGGACGATGCTGCGATCGGCCAACAGGCGCTTGACGTCCGCCTCGCCCAAGCCGGCCACCACCTCAGGATCAAACTGCGCAAAGCCTTCCCGAAAGGCCGGCCGCTTGCGGAGGATCGTCAACCAGGAAAGCCCGGCTTGGAATCCTTCGAGACAGAGCTTTTCGAAGAGCCGGGACCGGTCGGTCACGGCCCGCCCCCACTCGTGGTCGTGGTAGGCGACGTACTCGTCCGATCCCGTCCCCCACGAGCAACGAGTGCGCCCGTCGTCGAGAGTTTCGAGTTTGTTCACAACCGGACTGGACGAAAATGGCTCATAGTGAGGTTGTACCAACTATGAACGACTTGGCGACGAATCAAATCCCGATGAATGAGACCACGGTTCCGCGTTCCCGGGGAGCATTGGCTGGAGTAGCCGCCGTCGCCATGTCGTTCGGCTCGAGCGAGCTGCTCGCTGCGATTCTCGGCGTTCCCTCGCTAATCCAGGGCATTGCCGATCGAGTGGTCGACGCCGTGCCGCCCAGCGTCAAGGAATTCGCCATCGACGTCTTTGGCACCAACGACAAGCTGGCTCTACTGGTAGGGATCTCGGTGGTCGCCCTCGGCTTGGGCGCTCTGCTCGGCACCGTCTCCCGCCGACGGGATCAGCCGATCGTCATCGCCATCATCGCCCTTGCGATCATCGCCGCTTTGGCGACCTCGCGATCGGCCGCCTCGGGACAACTCGCCCCGTGGCTGCTGGCGCTCTTGGCAATGGCCGCGGGCGTGTTCACCTTCCGCTGGTTGATGAAAAATCGTGGACCCGCACCAGACGGACGCCGGGACATGCTCAAGGCGACTTCGGCGACCGGTCTCGGTTTGCTGCTCGCGGGGAGCGGCCGGCTGCTCGGCGCCGCTACCACCGAGTCGGCCACCGGCCGGCAAACCGTTGCCCTCGGGGGCGCTTCGACCACCGCGCCTGCTCTAGCGGCCGGAACCTCGTTCGACGTTCCGGAGCTCACCCCGATCGTGGTGCCGAACGAAGACTTTTACCGGATCGACACCGCGATCGCTGTCCCCCGAGTAGCGGTCGACACCTGGAAGCTGAGCTTCATCGGCATGGTCGACAATCCCTACGAGATCACCTTCGATGAGCTCATGAACGAGGAGATGGTCGAGCGCTACATCACCCTCTCCTGCGTCTCCAACGAAGTCGGCGGCGGGCTGGTGGGCAATGCTCGCTGGCTCGGAGTCCCGCTGTCCACGTTGCTCGAAAGGGCACAGCCCCAGGCCGGTGCCGAGCAAATCGTGGGGCGAGCGGTCGACGATTTCACGGTGGGGTTTCCGCTCGAGGCTGCCTTCGACGGTCGGGAGGCGCTCGTGGCGGTGGCGATGAACGGCGAGGCGCTCCCGATCGAGCATGGCTTCCCGGTGCGGCTCGTGGTGGCAGGTCTCTACGGCTACGTCTCGGCCACCAAATGGCTGTCCGAGATCGAGCTCACCACCTGGGACGGATTCGACGCCTACTGGGTCCCCCGCGGCTGGTCAAAAGAGGCCCCGATCAAGGTGCAGTCTCGCATCGACACCCCGCGTAACTCGTTCGCCGGCGGTCCCCGCGCCATTGCCGGGGTCGCCTGGGCGCCCAATCGAGGCGTTGCCATGGTGGAAGTCTCGATCGATGAGGGCCCCTGGACCGAGGCCGAGCTGAGCGAGCCGCTGAGCCAGGACGCATGGGTGCAGTGGCGGCTGGAGCAGGATTTTGCCGCTGGCAGCCACCAAATCCAGGTCCGGGCCACCGACGCCGACGGCGCCACCCAGGGGGAAACCCGGGTCCCGCCCGCCCCCAACGGCGCCGAAGGCTGGCACACGGTCACCGTCCAAGCGACCTAACCCCCCCCTTTTGCGAACCCTGGGTTCGCGTACCGCAAAAGCGCGGATAACGGCCCAGAGAACGGCCTTTCAGCCTGATTCACTTGTGAGCCGGTTTGTCCGATAATCAGCCATGGCGCGACTCGACCGGGGTGGGAACATCTTCTGCCTGGAGTCCTTTTGGCATTCCCGACTTGACGGTGACCGCCTCAGTGTCCGCCCTTTGCTCGAGCTCCTCCATACCTCACGGGGGACAAAGTTCATCCATCTCACTTGCAACACGGCCGAGGAGCTTTCGTTCAACCTTCGCCAGCACCGGCGTTATCGAAGTTACGGGATGCTCTATCTGGCCTTTCATGGCCGGCGGGGACGTTTGCTGCTCGCCGACGGCAGCGAGATGCGCCTCGAGGAGCTCACCGAGCTGGCGAGGGGGCGGCTCAACGGTTGCCTGGTCCATTTCGGCAGTTGCTGGACCGCCCTCGACGACGATCAGCTCTATCAATTCCTGGAAGTGACCGGGGCGGCCGTGGTCACCGGCTACACCAAGTCCGTCGACTGGATCGACAGCGCGTCGATGGACCTCTTGATCCTCGACTGGGCGAAGGAGTACTCCAACGCCAAATCGCTGATCGACAAGATCGGCGACACCTACTCCGGCCTCAGAGACGCAACCGGCTTCGTCGCCTACCAGCTCTGAGGCAGTGCAACCGTTTCTGGCGCATCAAGCGCAAGCCCTGGCTTGCGTTTGATGCGCGAGAACGGGGTTCTTAAAGGCCAAGGTCCGAGGCAATGGTCGCGAGCCGCCGATCAAGCGTCCAAAGCTGCTGGCCCGCTAGGCGAGCAGATGCCAGAAAGTGGACGTCGACCCAGCCGATGCCGCGGCCGTGCAGCTCTTCCGAATCAATTAGATATAGCGCCTCGTCATGATCGGCTACCGGCGCCGGGGGGAGGCTCTGCAACAGCGACAAGAGCTCTTCCCGGTTTCGCAGATTTCCGCAGGCGAGCTCACCAACAATGAAGGGGTGCATCAGCACCGTTCCAAGATTCAGAGCCTTCGCCAGGTGGGCGTTACCCCTTCGTAGGTGGTCGATCCAAACCGACGTGTCGGCGATCACGCCGTTCGACGACGGCGAGGAGCGCGCAAGTCGGGCTCGGTGCCGCCGAGAGCCGCCAAACGGCGTGCTTTCGCTTGATCGACCAGGGCTTGAAGGCC
>JBPCQV010000021.1:0-6640 GCA_050997725.1 Acidimicrobiia bacterium | reverse complement strand
TCCCGGTGGGATGAACACGCAGCTCGGCCGAGTCAAACATTTTGAGACCGGCGATGTCGTACTCCCGCGAGTTGCCGGCGCCGACCACTTCCGTGAACGAGGCAATGCCGATCCCGATCTGTTTGCCATCGGGCTCGGTCTCTCGTCGCTCGGCTTGCTTTTGTCGCCACCCGGCATAGTCGATCATCTCCATCGCCAGCTTGAGGGCGGTGTGGTAGTCGCCCGAGTCGTAAATGAACCCGGTCGGTGAACGATAGGGAAACTGCTCGGGTTTGATGAAGTTCTTGAGCCGGAACTCGGCCGGATCCATCTCGAGCTCGTGCGCCGCCTTGTCGACGAGGCGCTCGATGAAGTAGGACGCCTCGGTCACCCGGAACGAGCACCGGTAAGCCACCCCTCCCGGGGCCTTGTTGGTGAATGCTCCCTTGGCGCTGACATACGCCGCCGGATAGTCATAGCTCCCGGTGACGATGTGAAACAGTCCGGCCTTGAACTTCGACGGCTGGGCATCGGCGAAGAACGCCCCCTGGTCGGACAATACGTTCGAGCGCATGCCGATGATGCGGCCGTCGTTGTCGAGGGCAAGCTCCCCGTCCATGTGATAGTCCCGCCCGAAGCCGGTCGAGATAAGGTTCTCCGAGCGCGACTCGATCCATTTGACGGGCTTTCCGATCAGGAGCGAAGCCGCGGTGGCCACGACGTAACCGGGATAGATCGGCACCTTGTTGCCAAAGCCGCCGCCAATGTCGGGCGAGATGATCCGGATGCTCTCTTCGGGCAATCCGGCCACGATGGCAAAGAGGGTCCGATGGGCATGAGGGGCCTGGCTCGTCAGATAAAGAGTTACTTGGCCCGTGGCTGAGTTGACATCAGCGAGGATGCCGCAGGTCTCGAGCGGCGAAGGGTGCGAGCGCGGGTAGTGAGTGGTGAGTGACACGACCTTGGCTGCCTTGCTAAAAGCGTCGTCGGTCGCCGACTTGTCGCCGCTTTCCCAGGTGTAGGCGACATTGTCGGTCTGACCCTCTTTCTCGTCCCTGATCAAAGGGGCATCGCTGCCAAGCGACTGTTGGGGGGTGGTGACGGGCTCCAACAGCTCGTAGTCCACATCGATCAACGGCAGCGCATCGCGGGCGATATAAGGATCGGTGGCGATCACCGCTGCCACCTCCTGGCCCTGATAGCGGACCTTGTCGGTCGCCAGCACCGCCTGGGTGTCACCCGACAACGTCGGCATCCAGGCGAGATTGTGGGCGGCCATCAGTTCGCCGGTGACTACCGCCACCACGCCATCGACTGCCCCGGCGGCCGAGGTGTCGATCGAGGTAATTCGAGCGTGCGCTACCGGCGAGCGCAGAATCGCCATGTAGAGCTGGCCGGGGAGGTTGATGTCGTCGAGGTAGTTGCCGCGACCCTGGATGAAACGGGCGTCCTCCTTACGGCGCACCGAGTGTCCGATGCCGCCGATCTCGGGACTCGTCCGTGGCTCGGTGGTGGTCATGACCAGATCCCTCCCGCAGTCGCGATGCTGTGTCCGGCTTCCTGGATGGCGGCGACGATGTTGGTGTATCCGGTGCAGCGGCAAATGTTGCCTGAGATCGCCCACCGTACTTCGTCGTCGCTGGGGTTCGGGTTCGATTCGAGGAGGGAGGCTCCCACCAGCATCATCCCCGGTGTGCAGAAGCCGCACTGCAACCCGTGCTTCTCGTGGAAGGCAGTCTGGATCGGGTGAAGGTTCGCTCCCTGCTTCAAGCCTTCGACCGTCCCAATGGAGGCACCGTCGGCCTGCACGGCGAACATCGTGCAGCTCTTCACCGGCTTTCCGTCGAAGATGACAGTGCAAGCGCCGCACGAAGTTGTGTCACAGCCGATGTGGGTCCCAGTCAGGCCCACTTGCGAACGAATGAAGTCGACAAGCAGCAAGCGAGGCTCGACATCGCCTGCGTGATCGGCGCCGTTGATCTTGACGGTGATTTGCATCTCAGTTGCCCCCGTTCGCGGCTTTGAGTAATCCACGCTTGGTGTATTCCTTGACGACCGCCCGTTTGTACTTGGTCGGCCCGCGCACGTCTGAAGCCGGTTCACAGCTCGCCGCGGCAAGCTCCCCGGCGTGATCGAAGAGCTCGTCGTTTGGTTCCTGGCCGACCAACGCCGCTTCCGCCTCGGCCGCCCTGGAATTGTGAGGACCGACCGAGGTCAGACCGATGCCGGCCTTCGAGATCTTGCCGGCGTCGTCGAACTCGAGATGGGTCGCTACCCCGACGGTGGCGTAATCGCCAACCTTGCGATGCAGCTTCAGGTAGGCCCCGCCTTTGCGCCCCGGAGGGATCGGAACCCTGACTTCCTTGACCATTTCGCCCGTTTGCAAGGAGTTGGTGAAGAAATCGACGATGAACTCATCGATCGGGATCGTCCGCTCGCCCTCGGTTGACACCGCCACGACGGTGGCTCCGACCGCCAGCATCACCGAGTTCCAATCCCCTTCGGGATCACAGTGAGCCACCGAGCCGCACAGGGTTCCCCGGTTGCGAACCAGCGGATCGGCGATCGAAGGCGCCACGTCGGCCATGACCGGGCTGAAGTCGGCGAGGTTTTCCAACTCGGCGATCTCGGCATGGCGAGCCAGGGCTCCGACCGCCAGGTGTCCGTTCTCGCGTCTGACATAGGCGAGGTCGGTGAGCTTATTGATGTCGACCAGAAAGGAGGGAGCGGCTAGGCGGAGCTTCATCATCGGAATGAGACTCTGCCCCCCGGCCAGAACCCTGCCCTCCTCACCCACCTCGGCGAGCTTGGCCAGCACCTCCTCCAGCGAGGTTGGAGCGCTGTAATCGAAACGCGACGGATACATGAATTTCTCCCGGCTCGGCCAGAGGGCGAGCCTACAGAGGGCCAGTTCATGAGGTAGTCGCGAACTCGACCTTTCGTCTACAATGAGACAACTGTTCCAATCGCGATTGCCGACCCGGCCCCCGCCGCTCTTACGCTGGCGCAGTAGGACTCTTGGGAAGGACGGTTCTACGTGGCCCTCAATCGATTGGCGAAGGTCGTCGCCGCCTTGGTGGCGAACGCCGCCGGTGGGCCGCTCTTGAGCGCCATCTGCTTCACCGCGAGCCAAATCACAGAGTCTGTTGGCGCCGGATTGTCTCTCCATAGCAACGGCAGCCGCGGATCAACCTGCTCGCACGGCTTTGGCGCGCAGGCGGGTGAGGATTCGCAGGTGCTGCTCGGGGTCGGACCCGGCCTTGATGCCTTTGCCGCGGGCGGCTTGATCGAAGAGCCCCACTTGGGGGCGGCAACCTCGACCCGATGGCCGGCTTTTGACCTGTCGATGCTCGCCGTGGGCATTCGAGCGGTATCGAGCTTCCCCCTCCAGTTTGGTGCCGCAAGGTTCGGGGTCTTGACCCTATATGCCTCCCGTGCGGGGCCAATGACAAGCGACCAGACCGCCGACGGATATGTCATCGCCCAAATAGCTGCTTACGCCGTGGTTGGCAGCCAGGCGGGAATGAGCGACGACCTTCTAGCGCCGGTCTTCGAGAGCGGTTTCGCCTCGGTGGCACCTGTCCACCAGGCCACGGGAATACTGATGGCACGTCTGGGGATTTGGGCCGACGAAGCATTGGTCCGACTCCGGGCCGTGGCGTTCCGCGCCGGGCTCCCGCTGGGAGCGATGGCGGCCGACATCGTCGCCGGCAGATTTGAGTACGTAAGCGAGGGAGAACAGTGAAAGAGGCTGCTTCAATATGAGTATGACAAGAGTATGACCGCGCGGGAAAGCCGCCTGGCGGAATCATTCGTTTCGCTGGCCGACACTCTTGTCAAAGAGTTCGATGTCGCCGAACTCCTCTATCGGTTGGTCGATATTTCCGCCGAGATCTTCGCCGCGGATCAGGCGGGTCTTGTCATTGCCGATGCGGGCGGACAACTGCATGTTGTCGCGGCGACCAGCGAAGCCACGCATCTCATCGAGGTGCTCCAGATTCAGAACGGCGAGGGTCCCTGCCTTGACGCCTACGAGCTCGGCCAACAGGTGGTGATTTCCGACATCGCTGACGCCCAGGCACAGGACCGTTGGCCGACCCTCTCGTCGGCGATTCAGGAATTGGGCTTTCGGGCAGTGACGGCGCTGCCGTTGCGACTGCGGACGGAGACATTGGGATCGATGAACTTGTTCCGGGTCAGTCCGGGGGAGATGCCGAGCGAGGACCTGGCTTCGGCCCAAGCTCTTGCCGACGTTGCCACGATCGGGATCCTCCAAGAAAGGGCCGTGAGAGATGCTCGGATGGTCATCGACCAGCTCCAAACGGCTTTGAACAGCCGAATCGCAATCGAACAAGCCAAGGGTTTTGTTGCTCAGCAAGTAGGGATATCGATCAATGAGGCCTTCAATCGGATTCGTAAATATGCCAGGGATCACAACCTCGGTTTGACCGAGACTGCCAGACGGATCGTCAATCGCACCCTCGATCCCAGCGAATTCGCGCCCCGGGGATAAGGAAGCTTCTTCAAGGGCGCCTGAGGCGGGGTATAGTTTCCCAGCTACTCGGGACCCAGGTGGCACTTTCCTAACGGGAGGCCAGCACTGTGGACGACGGAAGCGGAAATCACTCGACGAGGGATTCAGATTTTTCTGCTTGCTTCCGTTTGGACGCCAACACTCTCGTGGTCACGCTCAGCGGTGAACTCGACATCGCCACTGCCCCTTCACTTCGCGATCAATTGCAACCCTTCAAATATCGTGCGACGCGCGTCGTCTACGAGCTCGGGGATATCACATTTCTCGATCTGAGCGGCCTCCGGTCGCTCCTTTCGTTGTTCGACGGTGACGTCGGCGGGGTGTCGATCAGTGAGCCTTCGCGACCGGTTCGTCGCCTGCTCGAGATCGTCGAACTCGGTTCGCTGGTCGCCAACGCTTCCGTCCCCGCCATGGACGACGAGGCAAGCATCGCAGTCTGACCCCCGATCGGTTCTGACTCCAGCCTTTTAGCTCCGGCGATGAGCGTTGCCGGTCGAGGCGAAATCCTTTCGATCACCGTCCTTGGGGGCGTTCTGATCCACCGGCCGGTTCTCGATCCTGACCCAAAGTAGATTTCAGGTGATCGCCGCGGCTGATCCAACGTGGGAAGAACATGACCGTCCCATCTCGCGCGCCCCTCGGCGGTCCCATCCCTCACGCTCAGGCTGACAGATATATCCAGCTTCGGAGAGCGCTCATTTGGATCAGTTTCCTGCGGCTAGGTCTCGTTGTCTTGGCGCTGGTGCTATTCGCATTCGCAGCCGGCCTCGGCGAGTCCATCTCGGGAATCCTGATCGCGATCCTCGTACTCACGCCATCGCCTTTGGCTCTTGATCTCGGTCATGCTCTCGGGAGCTCAGGTCGCCTTCTGTGCCCGGCTCCTTTGTGGGTCTAAGGCCGTTCCCAAGCCCGCCGAAGAAAAAGCGACTGCTCTGGCAGCTGATGATGTTGACGGCTTCGATGACTCCGACATTGACGAAATCAGCCTGTTCGATCTCGGTCTCATCTCGGAACAATGGCGTCGGTAACCTTCACTGGCAATGGAGGAGCTGCGCGAACTCGAAGCCGTAGCTGTCGTCTGTACCAAATGCCGGCTGGCGGAATCTCGGACCCAGGTTGTCTTCGGGGTTGGCGATCCGGAGGCCGACCTGATGTTTGTCGGAGAGGCGCCCGGTTTCAATGAAGATCGGCAGGGCGAGCCCTTCGTTGGAGCTGCTGGTCAGCTCCTCAACCGTCTGCTGTCTGAGATCGGGCTCAACCGTGAAGACGTCTATATCGCCAACGTGATCAAATGCCGGCCACCGGGGAACCGTGACCCGCTGCTCGACGAGATCGATTGCTGCAAGGGCTACCTCCGGAGCCAGATCTCGCTGATCGACCCCAACGTCTTGGTCACCTTGGGAAACTTTGCCTCCAAGCTGCTGCTGCGCACCGAGACGGGGATCACCCGACTGCGGGGCCGTCACTATCCCTGGTGGCAGGGTCGGGTGCTCGTCCCGACCTTTCATCCGGCGGCGGCCCTGCGCTCGCAGCAAAAGCTGATCCCGGAGATGCAAAAGGATTTCGAGCTGATCCGCGAGGCGCTCGCGGTTCCCCGGCAAAGACCAATGGTCGCACCTCCACAGCCCGCGCAGATGGATCTTTTCGCGTGACGGTGGTTTGCCAAGAGCCGGCCGATACCGCTCGGCTGGGAGGGCTTCTCGCCTCCCGCTTGAAGCCTGGGGACGTGTTGATTTTGAGCGGTGAGCTCGGTTGCGGCAAGACGTTGTTCACCGGGGGAGTAGCGATGGGGCTCGGGGTGGATGAGCCCGTCACCAGCCCGTCGTTCGTCCTCGTCCGGCGGTATCGGTCGGGCTTTATTCCCTTGGTCCACGCCGACGTCTACCGCCTCCGCTCAAAACACGAGTTCGAAGATCTCGATCTCTGGGGAGAGCCCGGCGTGCTGGTGGTCGAGTGGGGTGATGTCGTCGTCGATTTCCTGCCTGCCGACCATCTCCGCATCGACTTCGAGGTCGCCGACGACTCGAGCCGGATCGTCACCTTCAGCCCTCAGGGGAGCTGGGTCGATCGCTTAGAGAGCGAAGCAATTTGAAGCTGTTGGCGATCGAAACTGCCACTGCCCAATCG
>JBPCQV010000213.1:0-7088 GCA_050997725.1 Acidimicrobiia bacterium | reverse complement strand
CCCAGGTGCCGTTACGTCGGCCGGTTCGAGGGAACGAAACCCTGCTCGCTATCGATCGGGCACGCCACGTGCTGAGATACGAGCCTCAGCACAGCTGGCGGGACCATGTTGATTGGGCGTAGAAGTGTGTTGGCGGTGAGCAACCAGCTTGATGCCAACTCCCTGACCTAAAGGCCTTGATCGCCCTGGGTTGCGGGCGTCATGATCGCGCCGCTGGAGAGCTGACACGGGGAGTAGCGCAGTCGGCCTGCCTGGCGTCCGGTGGACCACGTACGCTCGTGCGTCATGTCCCGTTTCATCTACCCCGAATCTGATGGCAGATCGGTGTGAGGGCAGTTGTCTACGACCGGTATGGCCCGCCCGACGTACTGCGGGTCGAGGATGTCCCGATGCCGTCGCCGTCCGCGACCCAGGTGCTCGTTGAGATCGCCGCAACATCGGTCAACCTCTCTGATTGGGAGGGCCTGCGAGGGGCGCCGATGTACGCGCGGATCGGTGGGCTCCGCGCCCCGCGGCGCCGGACGCTCGGCTCCGACATCGCCGGCCGGGTCGAAGCCACCGGCTCGGGTGTTACACGATTTCGTCCCGGTGATGAGGTGTACGGCGACAACCTCGCTCTGATGGGCGGCTTCGCCGAATATGCAGTGGCGCCCGAGTCGGCGCTCGCCCACAAGCCGAAGACGTTGTCGTTCGCCGAGGCGTCAACCCTGCCTCAGGCGGGCGTGATCGCGCTGCAGGGAACCGCGGCAGCGGGCCCTGGAAAGCGGATCTTGATCAACGGGGCGGGCGGCGGCTCGGGGTCGTTTGCGATTCAGCTTGCCAAACGCGCCGGGGCTCACGTTGTCGGCGTCGACAATGCCGGCAAGCTCGAATTCATGCGGTCGATTGGCGCTGACGAGATGATCGACTATCGCAGCCAGGACTTCACGCACCACGGACCGTCCGACGTCATTCTCGATCTCGTCGCCCACAGATCGGTGTTCGCTTATCGCAGGGCGTTGGCGCCTGGTGGTCGGTACCTTTGCGTCGGCGGCTCGGTGCGGGCGCTGGTGCGGGTTGTGACCATCGGGGCCATTCTCGGTCGGCTCACAGGTCGGCGGCTGGGGCTCCTCATTGTGAAACAAGGCCCGGCGCACTTCGAGCCCTTTGCCGCTCGGTGCGTCTCAGGCGACATTGATATCCACATCGACCGGACCTTTAGGCTCGACGAGGTGCCGCAAGCGCTTGCCCACGTCGGTGAGGGCCGCGCCCTTGGCAAAGTGGTGGTCGAAGTCGCCTGAGGTGGAAAATACATCAGCGCGGCAGTTGCACCGGCATAGGCAAAAGTATGAAGACGGACCCCGCAGTATGTTGGCAGGCACGAATGTCGGACGCTCGTAAGCAACAGGCTCGGGTTCCTCCTCGATGGTTCGTTCGCCTCGCCTGGTACACCCACCGCGGTTTGTACCGGGTCACCGGTGGCCGACTCGGACTGTGGCGTCCCAAGGGCAACCGCTGGGGCACAATGCGACTCACCACCATCGGACGTCGCACTGGCCAATCTCGGAGCGTGATCCTTGGGTACTTCGAGGATGGTCCGAACCTGGTAACGATGGCGATGAACGGCTGGGCTGATGGGGAACCTGCATGGTGGCTCAACCTCCAGGCGCACCCCGTCGCCCGAGTCAGCCTGACCGACGGCACACGGACGGTCAGGGGACGAGAGGCAGAGGGAGAGGAACGGTCGCGCTTATGGGCCAGGTGGCGCGAAATAGATAAGAAGTTGGACGCATATGCTGCGCTCCGGTCGGGGGAAACCGCGGTTGTGATTCTCGAGCCATAGGAACCGAGGAACGAACGGGGGTAAGAGACATCACTGAGCTGGTGCGCGCCCCTCGCACCTATCCCTTGGTTTTCCGTGATGTCGAGCTCCTGAGGGATTCGACGATTTCCCCAGCATGGGGGACCCGTCGATGAGATGATCGAAGCCGCCACTGCCATCGCCGATGGGGACTTCTCGCGCCGGGTCATAATGTTTGGCGCAATCGTCGGCTTGGTTGCGGCCCTGGTTGGGATCGTCATCTTCTTCCTGCTGCTCAGCGGCTTCTAGGGAGCTTGAAAGCCCATGATCGCGACAATCCACCAGCCTCCGCCGCAAGGCACCTCCGCGGCGAAGTAGCGTTCATACAGAGATCCGGCATCATGCGAATTGAGCGCAGTGTTACATCGATTTCCTGGCTGCCATCGGAGGCCGTCGAAGGGATCATCGCCCTGCCTTTCAATCTGGGCATTACCAGCTACGACTTGCCTCCGCCCGGACGGATCGTCGATCTCGCCACGATTGCCACGATGGCGGTTTCCGCTTCGCTAATCAACCGAGCCTTTGTCGAGATCGAGGACGGCGAGACGTCGCCCTGCTCTTTGGAGCCTTCAGGTGGTCGAGGTCACTGACATGATCGCCCGCCGCGCGGCCGCGCATCTTCGTCGGTATCGCCGTTCCCACGGCTCGATCGATCTCGTCGACTATGTAATTGCAGCGACCGTGCAGCTCCATGACGCCAAGTTGGACACGCTCAACGTCAAGCACTTCCCGATGATTAACAACCTGTCAGCGCATTGGTGAACCAGGGCATTCGTATGGAGGGCGTCTTAAGCTCAGCTAATGGTGCGCTTTGATGGCCGATAGCCTATGTTCCAAAATTATTCGTGGTGAGATCCCATGTGAAAAAATTACGGGGATGATCGAGTCTTGGCCTTCTTAGACATCCACCCAATTAATCCCGGCCATACCCTCGTTGTGCCCAAAGTCGAAGTCGATCACCTCTGGGATTTGGACGACGACACCTACACCTATCTGCTGGCTACTAGTAAAAAAATTGCTCTCCATAAGCGGAAAATTCTCGACGCACCTCGCATCGGTCTGGTAGTTGAAGGTTTCGCCATTGCGCACGCTCATATCCACTTAATCCCGGTCTATGAAGGTTTTGAAGTCACCCTAGCTAAACCGAAAACCGATCAAAACTCACCCGAGAACCTCGCCGCCATGGCTGATAAACTGCGGTTAACGTCGTGAGCGAACGCCCCACCCGACATCGACTTAGGCTCTGGCCAGTCGCCGAAGGGATTCGCCGAGGCGGGGGTGGCCCTCGAATAGACGTAGGTAGTCGGTGTCGCGGCGGCCAGCCTTGGCGAGGATGACGTCGATCAGGCCGCTGCGCTCGTGGGGGCTCCAGTCTTCAAGGCCGGGGACCAGCGCTATCACCGGAGCGTAGGCGGCGAGGGCGGCCCGCTCATTGGTGGTGGCCTGAGACCACGCGTCAGGAAACTGGTGCGACGCCGCGATCGAGGAGCCGTTCTCGCGGCCGGCGATCTGCGCTCCAAGGGAGGCGAGGCGAGGCCAGAACGGGGCTCGGGCTCCCGGATGGTCGAGGTAGAGATAGTCGTGGGCGAGTTTGCGAAGTGTGGTGGCCGACGAGCGATGCCGAAGGTTGCGCTGCATGCGCTCCAACTCGGTTTTCACCAAGTCTCGGATCAGCCGGTTCCGGGGCCGAAAACCGAGCTTGTAGTAGAACCACCAGGCTCCGGACTGGATGCCCTCGTCGTTTCCTTCCCCAAGTTGGTAGGGCTCCAAGGTGAACGACGACGCATCGAATTGGTGCCTCAACATGGCCAAGGTTCTTCCCAACACCGCGGCCGAATCGTGGCCGCGGAACGTGTCGAAGGTGTTGAATGCCAGGTCCACGCAGCGCCAGAGAACGTCGGCTTGCACATAGCCGATCGGCACCCCGTTGCGAAGGGTCAGAAACCCGTAGGAAGTTCGGAATGTCGGCCTGCGCTCGACGATGAATCCGATCATGGCCCATGCCAGCCCTTCGCCATCGTCGATCAAACGGACATCGCGGGGGTCGCCGTAGGCGAAGGCGTCGAGGTCGCGGCCCCGCGTGACCATGGCTTCTCGAGCGAGGTCGATCAACCGTTGCCCATTTCTCACGGAGACATTGCGTACCGAGCGAGGTGGTCGTTTCATCTCGACCGAGAGGTCGGGGCGGCTGCGCTCCGGTTGGTCGTGCCGGAAAATGATCCGGGACGGGGGAAAGTAGGCGGTTGTGCGTGATGGGGTGTCGACGTCCGCCTTGAGCAGCAGGGGAGGCGCTACTCCGTCGTAGAACGCTTCGCGGGTGAAGTCGCTGCCTGACATCGCCGCGATCCGTCTGACCAGAAACACCGCGTCTGTCGTCGCCGCTCCGGCCAAGCGGGCCAAGGCGTCTCGAGGTGATGGTTTGCTGAGGCGAAGCCACGTCGCCTCTACCGGTGAAACCAGCAGCGGCAGCGCAGCCGCCAACGCGCGGTCATCGTCGATCTGTTCCCAATCGATCGAAAGCTGTCGGGGCCAGCGCGCAGCCAGCCAGCGGGCGGTTGGCCAGAAGAATGGGTAGTGAATGTCGGTGCCGGCGATTCCGGTGTCGGCCAGTTCTTGGCGGTGCCTCCGCAGGTCGGCCCGGGCCGCGAATCCTGCCAAGAAAGACTCGACCTCGGCCAAGACATCTCCGTCCTCCGGGTTGGCGCGCCGGTAGCACAAGCCCTCGTGGAGCTGGACGACGGCTTCGGCTGAACGCATGAGCAGGGCCAATCTTCCCAGGATGAACCAGGCACCCCCGGCTCAGAGCCCGAATGCTTCCCTCACTTCCTCGGCAAGGTCATCCTCGGTCACTGAGCAGGTTGCGAAAGGCCCTCTCCGGGTCATTGATAAACGTGACGGAGCTGGGCGCGCACGACTTCGAGGCCTGCGGGAACTCGCGACGTTCGGTGTCCACCCCTCAGGCTCAGGTGTGACGTGTCTTCAGGTAGCTGGCGTGTAGGTGAGGTTGAGGACGCCGGTGGACAATGTGGAGCTGTCGACGAGCTTCAGTTTTTGGGTTGGTGTCTCTTCGAAGAGGCGCTGACCGTGACCGACCGCGATCGGGTGGACGAGCAGGCGGAGCTCGTCGAGCAGGCCGTTGGCCAGCAGCCAGCGCACGGTTGTCGCGCTGCCCGACATGCCGATGTCACCCTCGACGCTTTCCTTGAGTTGGCGAACCGCGTCGAAGTTGCCGGGGAGCACCGTCGTGTTGTTCCACGCCGGGTCGGTGAGCGTGCCCGAAATCACGTACTTCTGAATCGAGTTGAGGTGGCTCGCAATCGGCTCGTCGGTGCTGTCAGGCCAGAACGCCGCCCACTCGTCATACAGTTTGCGTCCCATGAGGAACGACTTGTTCGTCTCCAGCCCTGCCTCGACCACAGCCCCCATCTCATCGTTGAAGTACGGGAAGTGCCACTGGTCGGGCGCCTCGACCACCCCGTCGAGTGCGATGAAGAAGTTCGAGATAATCCGACTCATGACCAGTCTTCCCTTTCGATCCGAAGTGATTGTGACAACGGGTGGTCCAACCCGTTCATTTTCGATAGATCTCGCGTCGATGCCCTAATTCCACGACCAGCACGACAAGCTGCTCGTCTTGGATCTCAACGATCACTCGGTAGTCTCCCACCCGATAACGCCACAGGCGTTCCTCGGACCGAAGCGCACTCCCGATCTGCCGAGGATGATCGAGATTCCCCAGCCGCTCCTCGAGGAAAGTTCGGATGCTTCGTGCGACCTCGCGGTCGAGTCGACGAATCTGTTTCTGAGCGCGCTGCGATACCCGGACCCGGTACCTCACTCAGGCCACTCGACGTCCTCCAGAGGTATGGCCTCCTCGCCTGACTTGCGGAACTCGTCCAAGGCCTGTTCGCCCAAGTAGGTGTCCTCCAGATCCTCCAGATGATTGAGGATCGCCTCCTTGACATAGAAGCTGCGACTGCGCCCGGTGCGGCGTGCCAGGTCGGCAAGACGCTGCTCGATCTCGGGCTCGATTCGGATAGAGAATTGCTTGGTTGCCATCAGGGAGTGCTATACAAGTATAGCGTCGGCTGCGTATCGCTAAGAGTCTTTCGAGAGTGGCATCAATCGAATGGTGGTCGACCGCGCCTCTGGACTCAGCGACGATGCTTGCCGAGTACCGCCGGTACCTGCTGCGTAGGCCACATCGATCTCGTCATTGGCCGAGCGTCCGTTAACGGATCGAACGTAGAGGTCGTCGCCGTGGAAGTCGACCCAGACGATCACGGATACGCAGGGATCCGTCCCATCGCTCTCCCGCGATCCTCAGCTCTTCGGCATCAGCGACCCTCGAGAGCTCTTCCTTGGTCCAGGTAACGGCGGTCAATTGCCGCCTGGTGGCAGACCCTCGCGCACGGTCAAGTCCACCTCCAGGTGTCGGTCCTCCGTCTGGCAGGCGACAACGTAGCTTCCCACTTCTAGCTCCACGCGGCCGTTTCCCGAACCGCCCTCATTCGAGTAGACGACTTGCTCTCCTGCCAGGATGCTTACCGAACCACGTGTCCCTTCATAAATAACCGTGACCTCGTGAGTCCCCGGACCGACTTGGGGATAATTGAGGATGCATTCGTCGGGGTGCACGACGATCTCGAGGGGTAGATCTTCGGCCGCGGGCGGGAGATCACCGAAGCACGCGGTCACCATGATCCAAAGGATCGTGGCTTGGATTCGACCGCAGCCGCCTCGTCTCACCGGAGGATCACCCTACCGACGTGTCGCGGTCTCGAGATCTCGGCTAATGCGACTCTTTGCCGACGATGCTCGCCGCGATCGCTTGGCCGAGCTCCACGGGTCGGGTGAACTGCGGCCAGTGCCCGGTGGGAAGGTCGATCATTTCGACGTCGCGGATCCGCGCAAGCTCGGAGGTGTAGGGGTGTCCTTGTGACATCCACTCGCGCAGCGTCGAACTCGGGAACTCGCAGGCGATCACGGTGACCGGCACGTCGTAGCGCCGTTCGTTGCTGAGCTGTTGTGGGTCAGTGGCGACCGCGGCGGGTTGCGGCACGCTACGCGCCCGAAACGCCGCGCGGAGGTCGGCGTCGAGGTCGACGAGATCCTCCTCGCCGAACTCCGACCAGTCGGGCAGTGGGATCTCACCGTCGACAGCCGTCAGTTCGTCGTTGATGACCCCGCCGTCGGCAAGCGGTCCGCTGTCGACGTAGACGACACGGGCAATGCGGTCGGGCCGAGC
>JBPCQV010000064.1:0-4137 GCA_050997725.1 Acidimicrobiia bacterium | reverse complement strand
CGGCCATCGTGCAACAAGTCGATGGTCGGTTCACCATCCTCGACCTAGGTGACGCCGAGGCGATCTTGCCTGGTTCCGAGCGCATTCCGTACGAACGACTCGATCGGGGCAACCGGGTCAAGGCTCTCATCCTCGAGGTTCGTAACGAGACCAAGGGTCCTCAGATCGTGGTCAGTCGCAGCCATCCCGATCTGGTCCGCAGGCTGCTCGAACTTGAGGTGCCGGAGCTGGCCGATGGCACGGTCGAACTGGTCGCCATCGCCCGCGAGCCCGGTCACCGCACGAAGATCGCGGTGATGTCCCACGACCCCCACGTCGACCCCAAGGGGGCCTGTGTAGGGGCCCGCGGGTCGCGAGTGCGGCAGGTGGTGAACGAGCTGCGGGGGGAGAAGGTCGACGTGGTCCAGTGGCGGGAGAACACCGCCCAGTTCATCGCGGAGGCGTTAGGCCCGGCCAAAGTCAAAGAGGTCAAGGTCGACGAGGAAAACAAAGTCGCCGAGGTCATCGTGAGCGACCATCAGCTTTCCCTCGCCATCGGCAAGGAAGGCCAGAACGCGCGGCTCGCCGCCCGACTCTCGGGTTACAAGGTCGACATCCGCTCCGATCATGTTCCAGAGCCTCCCCCAGCACCTGCGCCCGCCGAGCCAATTATGCCCGTGGCAGCGCCAACGCCCGCTGAGCAGCCAGCCGCCTCCGAATCAACCGCTCCTGAGGAAGAACCGGCCGTGCTGGTGGCAGCCGACAGTCAGCCAGAGGAGCAACTGTCAACGGAGGTCGAGTAGTGGCGAAGATGCGCGCCTATGAGCTTGCCCGCGAGCTTGGCCTCGAATCCAAGGACCTGCTCGACCAGGCGCACAGCCTCGGCATCGAGGTCAAAACTCCTTCCTCCAGCATCGAGGAGAGCGATGCCGAGCTGATCCGGCTCGCAATTGCGGAAGCGAACGCCCCCGCAGTGGTGCCGGAACCAGAGCCCGCACCCGAACCCGAAAGGGAGATCAAGCTGGGTTCGGTCCCAGCAAACCCGTCGGTCGCCGATGTGGCCAACGCTTTGGGCGAATCCGCGGTCACGATCGTCGGGGCGCTAGTGAGGCGGGGAGTCCTTGCCGGCGCCGGGGGACCGATGCCGCTCGACCACCTCGACGCCATCGCCGAGCAATTTGGGGCCATTATCGAGATGGAGGCGCCACCGCCACCGGCGCCAAAGACATCGCTGCGTCCATCTTTCGACGACGCTCCGGCGGATTTGGTCGAGCGACCGCCCGTGGTGACGATCATGGGCCATGTCGACCACGGGAAGACGACCCTCCTTGACACGATCCGAAAGTCGAACGTGGTCGCAGGTGAGCAGGGCGGGATCACTCAGCACATCGGCGCCTATCAGGTTCAGGTCGGCGACCGTCTCATCACGTTCATCGACACGCCTGGTCATGAGGCCTTTACCGCTTTGCGCGCCCGAGGAGCTGAGGTGACCGACATCGTGGTCTTGGCGGTCGCTGCCAATGGCGGGGTGATGCCGCAAACCATCGAGGCCATCAGCCACGCCCGGGCCGCGGGAGTGAAGCTCGTTGTCGCGGTCAACAAGGTCGATTTGCCGGGGGCTGACCCTATGCGGGTGAGGACCATGCTCACCGAGCACGAAGTGGTGACAGAAGACCTCGGCGGTGACATCCCGGTGGTGGAGGTTTCTGCGCTGACCGGGCTCGGGGTCGACAGTCTTTTGGAGCTGATCGACCTGATTGCTCAGCTCGAGGATTTTCGCGCCAATCCCAAGCCCGCGGCCTCCGGGGTTGTCATCGAAGCGCAACTGGACCCCGGCATGGGCCCTACCGCCACCGTGATCGTCAAGCGAGGCACGCTTCGGACTGGTGATGCCTTTGTGGCCGGACAGACCTCGGGCCGGGTCCGAGCGATGATGGATTGGGCGGGGAACCGCGAGACGGTGGCAGACCCGTCCACGCCGGTGTTGATCATGGGATGGGACGAAATCCCCATTGCCGGTGACGACTTCGAGGTGTTGAACAACGAGCGCGAGGCTCGGGCGCGCGCGCAGGCGCGAGCCGACGTGGCGCGCGATGCCTCCTTCCGCACTCCGGCGACGGCCAGGGAGCGGCTGGCCAACCTGCTCGAGCAGCTACGCGCCGAGGAAGCTGAGCTGCGCGTGATCCTCAAGGCCGATGCGCACGGGTCGCTCGAGGCGCTGCGTGAGTCGCTCGGCAAGATCAAGCGTGAAGGTGGCCGTATTGAGATCATGCACGGCGCGATTGGTGGTATCAACGAGAACGACGTCAAGCTGGCCGAGGTGACCGAAGCCGTGGTCATCGGCTTCAACGTCCGGCCCGATGGTAAGACGCGCCGTTTGGCGGAGTCAAAGGGCATCGAGATCCGAACCTACGGAATCATCTACGAGCTGCTCGAAGAGATCGAAGCCATGTTGGTTGGCAGGCTCGCCCCCGATGAGGTCGAAGTCGTCCTCGGGACCGCCGAGGTGCGCGCCATTTTCAAGGTGCCCCGGCTGGGCAATATTGCAGGTTGTTACGTCACCGAAGGCGAGATCGTGCGCAATGGCAAGGCCCGGCTCCTGCGCGGCGGTGTCGTTGTCTTCGATGGCGTCATCGGTTCCTTGCGCCGCTTCAAAGACGACGTCCGCAACGTTGCCTCCGGCTTCGAATGTGGGATCGGCTTTGCGGGCTATAACGATGTCAAGGAAGGCGACACCATCGAGGCCTACCAGGTCAACGAAGTCGCCCGAGTATGAACTGCCATGGGAAAGCCTTCCTATCCCCGGACGAGACGGCTCAACGCCATCATTCGCGAGGTGCTGGCCGATGAGGTGGAGGCGCTGAACGATCCGCGGCTCGGGATGATCACGATTACCGGGGTCGATACGGCTCCGGACATGCGCCGGGCCACGGTGTATGTGAGCGCACTCGACCCCAACCATCTGGAGGAGGCGATCGAGGGTCTGACGGCTGCCGCGCCGCGCTTGCGCGTTCTCCTGGGCAAACAGGTGCGCATCAAGTTCACCCCCGAGCTCCAATTCAAAGCCGACACCGGCGTGCTCCAAGGCGAACGCATCGACGCGGTACTACGCGAACTGGAGCAAGATGGTTGAGCTGATCGACCTCGCCCCTGCGGTTGCGGCTCTCAAGGCGGCCGAGCGGATCGCGATGGCCTGTCACATCGGTCCCGACGGCGACGCCCTCGGCAGCATGCTGGCTCTGGCTCTCGCTGCTCAGACTGAGGGCAAGGAGGTCCAGCCAAGCTATGGCCCCCCTTTCGAACCCGCCCCCGCCTACCGTTTTCTTCCGACCGAGCTCTTGGTACCGCCGGGGGAGGTCGATCCCGAACCAGACTTGATGGTCACCTTCGACTGCGGGACCCCTGATCGCCTGGGCGACCTGGCTACGAACGCCAAAGCCGCCAAGAGGTTGATCGTGGTCGATCATCACGTCGCCGGCTCGGAGGTATTTGGCGACCTCAACTTGATCGATGCGGCGGCGTCGTCGACCGCGGAGCTGACGTTTCACCTTCTTCGAGCAGCCGAGTGGAAGATTGACCAGCGGGTCGCCACCTGCCTCCTAACGGGAATCGTCACCGACACCGGACGCTTTCAATACTCCAACACCTCGCCTGAGACTCTGCGGGTCGCCGCGCAACTGGTCGAGCTTGGCGCCAGCCCGGTGACAATCGGACAACATGTCTACGAGGAGGAGGCGTTCGGCTTTCTCGGCGCGGCCGGAGCGGTGATGCAACGAGCCGTGCTCGTTCCCGAGCGCAATCTGGTCTGGTCGGTTCTGTTTCAGGCGGACTTGACCGCGAACGCGCTGACCCTGACCGACACCGATTCACTGATCGATCTTGTCCGGCTACCCATCGAGGCGGGTGCGGCCCTCCTTTTGAAAGAGCATGGACCCGGACTGTTCAAAGGAAGTCTTCGCAGCCGCGGCCTGATCGATGTCGGTTCGGTCGCGGCCGCGCTGGGCGGCGGCGGTCACCACAACGCCGCCGGCTTCACCTTCAACGGGACCGCGGAGGACGCGGTGGCGGCCGTGGTCGACCTCTTGCCGTGACGAGTGGGCTCCTGGTAGTCGACAAGCCAGGTGGGATCACATCGCACGGGGTCGTGGCGATCGTTCG
>JBPCQV010000205.1:0-6620 GCA_050997725.1 Acidimicrobiia bacterium | reverse complement strand
CCGACGAGGACTTCAGCCCCTATAGCGTCGAGGCTTTGAACACCACCGACGGGACGGAGTTCGACGCCACCCAGGGGAGTGGCACTCCCCCAATCGACGCCGATACCAGCTTGGTCGGCCAGACGGTTTACGTAGGCCTTGCCTGCAACACCAGCCCACCTGTACCGGCTGCCGGCGACGCCACCATCGCCCTGGTGGAACGGGGTGTGTGTACCTTTACTGAGAAGGTGGCCAACGTGGAGGCGGCCGGAGGGTATCAGGGCGTGATCGTGTTCAACCGTGAGGGCTCCGATGCCTGCTCCGACCTGCTCAACATGTCGGTCGAGGGTGGCATCCCGACCTTATTTGTAGCGCGCGACACCGGCTTCGACTTCTTGAACATTCCCTACGACGAGGAAGCCTGCCGGGCAGGTGACGGCACCGTTACAGCCCCAGTCGAGATTGGGACATTGGGCGACTCCGTCAGTGTCTCCGCCTACTTCGATGGTTGGGGTTACGTCCACCTCTTCACTAACAATGCCGGCAAGCTGGTCGAACTCGACACCTACGCCATCCCCGAGGCCCACGACCCGGCTTTCGCCACCGGATTCGGAGACCTGTCTGTGCATGAGGTGGCGATGTCCTTAGAGGATCCCGGACTGGCCTACTTCGCCTACTACTCCGGTGGTTTCCGGGTGGCCCGGATCCAGGGCAGCGAATTGGTCGAGACCGGACACTTCATCGACGAAGGCGGCAACAACTTCTGGGGAGTTCAAGTGTTCGAAAGGGACGGCAAGGAGTACGTCGCCGCTAGCGACCGCGACTTCGGGCTGTACATCTTCGAGTACACAGGTCCATGAGATAGCCTCGAATTGCCGCGCAGCCTTTCTGTGTCGATTTACGCGGGGCTCCTAGCCCGCGTAAATCGACACAGTTTGGTGCTGGACCCCAAAGCAGGTGGTTATTCGGAGGATTCTTCAACCGCTCTGAGCACCAACGAAAGGGCTAAGTCCTTCGTGTCTCCACTTTACGTGGACGAGTTCATGCAAGGCCTCAGCCACAGTCGGAAGGGCGAGGTCCAAGCGGTGAGAGAGCTGATCTTGTCGGCAAAACTCAGAACTTTCCGAGCAGATCAAATGGAATGCCCCAGCTTTCGGCATCGACGGCGACGATCGCATCACCTTTCGGATTGCAACCCGACGACCGGGTCCAGCTCATCTTTCATCGCGGGGTCAAGAAGCGCTCCGATAGCGACAAGTTCGTCTTCGAGGATGCCTCGGGGATGATGGACTGCGTGACCAAGCCCGAGCGGTTCTCATGTTCACCGGTGTGGCAAACGTGGCAGCCAAATCGACTCCGTTCCAAGAGCTCGTGAGTCCTTATGGGTATTCCCGGGCGCCCCTCTTAGAGCATCCGACTACGGATCAGGAGGTTGGGGGTTCGAGTCCCTCCGGGCGTGCCGTTGAAATCCCTTGCCGGAGCCATGGATGTTCGGTCGTCAGAACCGAGCACTATTCATCACGTCTATTGCGGTTCTGTTGTTGATCGCCGCCTCGGCGCTGCCGACAACTGCGATGGTGGCGGGCGATGGCAGCGAGGGTCAAGTCGTCGGCAGCGACGACCTCAGCCATCCGCTCGGCGATCGCCAGCGGGAGTTAAGGGAGCGGGCGCGCGAGGCCCAGATCCGTGGAAAGACGGACGGGCGTGTTGCGGAGGTCGAAGGAGACGCAGTTGAGCTGGCGGCCGTTGGCCTGGATCAGCTCTTCGTGTTGCTGGGTGAGTTTGGCGAGCAGATCGATCCCGCTTTCGGCGGCGCCCCGGGGCCTCTCCACAACGAGATTCCCAAGCCCCATCGCAGTGTGGACAACAGCACGATCTGGCAACCGGATTACAACCTCGCGCACTACGAGGACATGTACTGGAACCAGATGCTGAACTACTACATAGATCAGTCTTCCGGCCAGTACGCGTTCGGTGGCGCCGTCCACGATTGGGTGAAAGTTCCCTATAACGCGGCCCGCTACGGCAACAACAACTGCGGTTCCGTTGTCTGCGACACCGTTTGGGACTTCCTCGTGGACTCAGCCGACGCCTGGTATGCCGAACAGTTAGCCGCAGGCATGACGGCCGAGCAGATCGCCGCCTATGTCATGCAGTTCGACATTTGGGATCGTTATGACTGGGACGGCGACGGCAACTTCGACGAACCCGACGGGTACATCGACCACATGCAGATGGTCCATGCCGGAGTCGGCGAGGAAACCGGGGGCGGCCTCCAGGGCGAAGACGCCATCTGGAGCCATCGTTGGTACACCTTCTTCGACCTCATTGGGGTGGCCGGTCCCTCGAACGGTCCGCTGTTCGGCGGATTCGAGATCGGCGACACCGGTGTTTGGGTCGGCGACTAAACGACCCAACCGGAGAACGGCGGCTTGGGCGTCTTCGCTCATGTGAACGCCCACGACCTTGGTCTACCCGACGCGTACGACACTGCCGGCGGCGAGAACGGAACCGGATTCTGGACAGTCATGTCTTCTGGTTCCTACCTAGGCCCAGGGCGCGAAGACATCGGCTCTCGTCCAGGTGGCTTCAATGCTTGGGAGCTCTTCCAGCTTGGGTGGCTGTCATATGACGTCGCCTACGCCGGAGAGACGTCAAGCCACAAGATCGATCCGCTTTACAGCAGCGCCGACACCAGCCAAGCGGTCTTTGTCGTGCTGCCCGACGTCGTCACGACGCTCGAGCTGGCCGATCCGCCGGAAGGGGAGTTCGCCTGGTACAGCGACTCGGGTGACAACATCGATCACACGATGACGAGCATCCCGATCGTGGTGCCCACCGACGACCCGACCCTGCGGATGAGTCTGTGGTATCAGATCGAGCAAGACTGGGACTACGCCTACGTTCGGGTGTCCACCGATGGCGGTGCCACCTGGGTCAACTTGGAAGGCAATGTCACCACGAACGACAATCCCACTGGCCAAAACTTCGGTAACGGCATCACGGGAACTTCGGACGGCTGGGTGGCGGCGGAGTTCGGCATGAGCGCCTACGCAGGTCAGACCGTGCAGCTTCAGCTGCGTTATTGGACTGACGGCGCCGTCGTCGAGCCGGGGATCTTGGCCGACGAGATCACGCTGGGAACGTTCTTCAGCGGCGCCGAGCCGGGTGATGAGGCTCAGTGGACCCTCGATGGCTGGCGAGTCACCGACGGGTCCGAGGAAGTCGCCTCGTTCAATGCGTACGTCGCCGAGTCGCGGGCGTATCACGGATACGACCACGGCCTGTTGACGGGTCCGTACAACTTCTCGTTTGTCGCGAAGCCAGACTGGGTTGAGCACTTCCCGTATCAAAACGGGTTGCTCATCTGGTACTGGAACGACTACTACACCGACAACAACACGAGCCAACACCCGGGCGCGGGCCTGATCTTGCCGGTCGACTCTCATCCGAAGCCGCTGATCGCCCCCAACGGAGCGCCCTGGCGGGCGAGGGTGCAGATGTACGACGCCACCTTCGGTCGTGAGGCCACCGACGCATTGACGTTGAGCTTCCAGGCAGGAGGCGTGCAGTACGGCCCGACCACCTATCGCTCGCAGCCAGGCGTTCCGGTCTTCAACGACCTACGTTCGTACTGGTCGCCGCGGGCACCGCTCTCGAGCGTGATCGTGCCCAACACCGGCACGGTCATCGAAGTGGTCAGCGTTAGCCCCAACGGGACAACGCAGATCCAGGTGCGACCGGCCTAGTTACCTACCGAGACAAGGAAGGGATCCCAGCCGCAAGGTTGGGGTCCCTTTTTTTGTCGAAGCATCCGTTCGCGGGTTAGAAGGATGCGAGGCGGCGGGCGAGGTCGACGACGGCGGCGGCCGCCTCGGCGCCTTTGTTTCCCGGGCCGGGTTCGGAACGGGCCAGAGCTTGTTCCAGGTCCTCGGTGGCAAGGACGGCGTTGCCCACGGGCTTGCCTTGGGCGATTGCCACCTGATTCAGGCCGGCGGCCGACTCTCGGACGATCACGTCGTAGTGATCGGTCTCCCCTCGGATCACGGCGGCAATCGCCACCACTCCGGCACAGTCGCGATTCAACAGCGCCAACACCGCCACCGGCCGCTCCCATGCCCCGGCCACATCCAGAAACTCGATGTCGCTGTCCCCCGCCCGCGCCAACTCTTCTTTTGCCCCAGCCAGAAGGCGATCGGTGATTACCTGGTTGAAGCGGGCGACCGCGATACCGATCTGCACGGCTACTCGTCGAACTGATGGCCGAGCTTGTCGGCCTTGGTGCGGAGATAGCGCTCGCTCTCAGGATTGGGTGGCACGATGAGGGGAACCCGATCGACGATGGAGAGTCCGTACCCCTCGATTGCCGCCCGCTTGGTGGGATTGTTCGTCATGAGGCGCATCGAGCGCACGCCGAGGTCGTAGAGGATCTGCGCGCCCACTCCGTAATCGCGAGCGTCCACCGGCAATCCCAGGTCGGTGTTCGCTTCGACGGTGTCGCGCCCGAGGTCTTGGAGGTTGTACGCCTCGAGCTTGTGCAGGAGTCCGATTCCGCGTCCCTCGTGCCCGCGGATATAGAGGAAGACCCCACGGCCCGCGTCTGCAATCTTGGACAGTGCCAGGTCGCGCTGGGCGCCGCAGTCGCAGCGGTCGCTTCCAAACACATCCCCCGTTAGACATTCAGAGTGCACCCGAACGAGAATCTCCTCGCCGTCCCCCAGCTCCCCCATTACTAGTGCGACGTGGTGACGATCGTCGACCAAGGACCGATAGCCGATGACTCGGAACTTGCCGGCGGGCGTCGGCAGTCTCGCCTCCACCACCCTTTCCACCAGCTTCTCGTGATGGCGGCGATGGGCGATGATGTCGGCAATTGTCCCGACTAAGAGACCGTGCTCCTTGGCGAACCGCTCGAGCTCGGGGAGACGCGCCACGGTGCCGTCGTCGTTCATGATCTCGGCCAGGATTCCTGCCGGGTAGAGGCCTGCCATCTGGGCTAGGTCAACTGCGGCTTCGGTGTGCCCGGCTCGCTTGAGGACCCCACCCGGCTCGTAGCGAAGCGGATAGACATGGCCTGGTCGAGCGAGATCGAGCGGCGAGGCCGAGGGGTCGATCAGCACCGCCACCGTTCGGGCGCGGTCCGACGCCGAGATTCCGGTGGTGGTGCCGTCGCGGGCGTCGACTGAAATGGTGAAGGCTGTGCGCCGGGCGTCGGTGCTCTGGCGGACCATCTGGGGCAGTTCGAGCTGGTCGAGCCGCTCCCCCAGCATTGGGACGGTGAGGATCCCGCTCGAGTGACGGATCATGAAGCCGATCTTGATTCGATCCGCCGCCGACGCCGCCAGCACCAGATCACCTTCGTTCTCCCGATCGGCGTCGTCGACGACGATCACCATCTCGCCCTTGCCGATCGCAGTCACAAGCTCTTCGGTGTTGGCGAAGCTCACGGGCTAGAGCTCATGGGCCGAGCAGTCTTTCCAGATACTTGGCTAACACGTCGAACTCCAGATTTACCGTGTTTCCGCTGGCCCGCAAACCCAGGTTGGTGGCGGTCAGGGTGTGAGGTATCAAGGCAGTCTCGAAACCGGCCGGCCTGAGCGCGGCAACAGTCAGGCTGACACCGTCGACGGCAATCGAGCCCTTCTCGACGATGTACTTGTGGTATGCCGGAGCGACGTCCACAGAAAGGCGAACCCCGTCGCCCTCGGCATCCTTCCCGCTGACAACGCCGACAGTGTCGACGTGGCCCTGGACGATGTGACCGTCGAGACGTCCGTCGGCTCGCAACGGACGTTCGAGGTTCACCTGATCGCCTGGTCCGAGCTCGCTGAGGTTGGTGCGGCGCAAGGTTTCGGCCACTGCGTCGACCCGCAACGTGGTTGTCCGCTCCGTCACCGCGGTCAGGCAGACCCCATTGACTGCGATCGACGCTCCCAACGTCAGCTCCACCGCGAGGTGTGTCGCAATTTCGAATGTGCGACCGCCGTCGCGGTTGGCGACCGATTGCACAGAGCCTATTGCTTCGATGATTCCCGTAAACATGAGCTAGGCGGGGGTGAAATCGATTCGGAGGTCGGAGCCGAGCTTGGTCACTCGATCGATGGTCAGAGGCCGGGCGGATTCGAGACTAGGCCATGGCCGATCAAACAGCGGGCGGCCCACTCCCCCGGCGAGCTTTCCCGCCAGATAGAGCACGCCCCGGTCAACGAGATCGGCGGCAAGGAACGATGCGGCCAGCGTCGGCCCGCCTTCGACCAGGACCGAAAGCAGCCCCTCCTCGCTCATTTCCATGAGCGCGTCTTCCAAGTCGACGGGGCTTTCGCCGGTGCCGAGCACCAGGCTGTTTCGGTGCAGGGCACGGGCGTTGGGCGGCAACGGCCGTCTTCCCGCAATCACAACCGGACGGGGCTGATGGCCGGTGTAGCCCTCGATCCGCACATCGAGGCGTGGATCGTCGGTGCGGAGAGTGCCGGCGCCGATCACGATCGCGTCAGCTTCAGCTCGAAGCCTGTGAGCGTCCGCTCGAGCCTCCTCGGCGGTGATCCACTTGGACGTGCCATCAGCCGCGGCAGTTTGGCCGTCGAGCGTCGCGGCGAGTTTGAGAATCACCAAGGGGCGGCCGGTGCGGCGGTGGTGAAAGT
>JBPCQV010000188.1:0-4093 GCA_050997725.1 Acidimicrobiia bacterium | reverse complement strand
GCGGCGGTTTGACTAGATGCTTCCACCATAACCCGGACTACCGGCTCAGTCCCCGAGGCCCGAATCAGGATCCGACCGTCGTCGCCGAGCTCGGACTCGGCCTGGCGAACCGCCTCCCACACCCGGGGCGCTGCCTCCAGCTTGGCGCCGCGACCGACGCGGACGTTCTTCAGGACCTGCGGGAACTCGACCATCGCTTCCTTGCGCAATGTCCGCAACTCCTTACCCGTGCCGGCGACGACATCGAGCAGCCTGATCGCGGTGAGCAGTCCGTCTCCGGTCCGCGCTTTGTCGAGAAAGATCACATGTCCGGACTGTTCTCCTCCGAGCACTGCCTTGTGCTCTTGCATGGCTTCGAGCACATATCGATCCCCGACCTTGGTGGTGATCAACTCGATTCCAGCGCCCGCCACTGCTTGTCGGAATCCGAGGTTTGACATCACAGTTGCCACCACAACGTTGTTCTTGAGCCGTTCCTGCTCCTTCCAGGCCAGGGCGATGATGGCCATGATCACGTCGCCGTTCACCGTCTGACCGTCTTCGTCTATGGCCACCAAGCGGTCGGCGTCGCCATCAAATGCCAATCCGATCCGCCCGTCTGCTCGCGAAGCGAGGAACTCAGGGTGGGTGGACCCGCAGTCGAGGTTGATGTTGTTCCCGTCAGGCTCGACGGCCCATGCGGTCACGTTGGCCCGCAATTTGCCAAACACCGCCGGAGCGGCCTTGAACGCGGCTCCATTGGCAGCGTCGATGGCCAGGTTGAGCTCGCGGTGGCTATAGCGCGCAACTGAGGCCAGAAAGTTGACGTAGCGCTGAAAGGCCCTGGCATCCTGAAAACGAGTTGCGATCCCCGAGCCGGTGGGTATTCGAGCATTCGGGCTGCGGAGCGTTTTCTCAATCTCGTCTTCCTCGAGGTCGGTGAGCTTGGCGCCGTTTGCCCCCAGGAACTTGATGCCGTTGTCTGATGCGGGGTTATGGGACGCCGACACCACCGCCCCCATCGTCGCCCCCGAGGTCGCGGTCAGATGGGAAATTCCTCCGGCCGGCATGATCCCGACATCGACCGTGTCAATGCCTGACGACTGAAAGCCGGCTTGGAGAGCAAGCGACAACATCTCGCCGGATCGGCGGGTGTCGCGCCCTATCAATGCCGGTCCGACTGTCAGACGCGTGCCCGCGGCCCTTCCCAACGCCAAGGCTAGGTCAGCGGTTAGCTCAAGGTTGGCCACTCCCCGCACCCCATCGGTGCCGAAGATGCGTCCTTCGTTGGTGAGGAGGGAGCGAAGCTGGGAGGCGCCGGCCAAATCAGCGCTTGGTGTACTGAACCGCCCGCCGTGCCTTGCGCAAACCGTACTTCTTACTCTCGACGGCGCGAGCATCGCGGGTGAGGAGCCCCGCCTTCTTAAGCGTGCCCCGGTGCTCGGCGTCGTACTCAACCAAAGCTCGGGCGATGCCGAGGCGCAAGGCATCGGCTTGGCCGTTGACGCCTCCGCCTTCAAGCTTGGCATCGATGTCGAACCGCGCTTGGGTCGATGTGATCTGGAAAGGTTCCATCACCCGCATACGGGTGGCCATGGTCGGAAAATAATCCTCGAGCTGACGACCGTTCAGGACCATCCGTCCCGAACCGTCGCGGAGCCGAACCCGCGCCACCGACTCTTTGCGGCGGCCGACCGTTTGCGCGAGCGGTTTCGTCATCGGACTTCTACCTTTCTGGCGTTCAGGGCGTGAGTTTCAGGACGTTGCGCCTCATGCGGATGCTCGGCCCCGGCGTAAACCTTGAGCTTGCGGATCATCTGCCGGCCGAGACGGTTCTTGGGCAGCATCCCGCGCACGGCCCGCTCGACCACTGCTTCCGGCCGGCGCTCGCGCAAGCGGTCAAAGGACTCCTCCCGCAACCCGCCCGGGTAGCCCGAGTGCCGGTAATAGATCTTCTGCTGGCTCTTCTTGGACGTGACCTCGACGAGGGCCGCGTTGATGACGATCACGAAGTCGCCGGTGTCGACGTGGGGGGCGAACATAGGCTTGTGCTTCCCGCGCAGCAGGGTCGCCACTTCGGTCGCTACCCGGCCGAGGGGAGCCGAACCAGCGTCGACAACCCACCAGGCGCGGATGACGTCGGTGGCTTTGGGCGAGTAAGTCTTGTTGTTCATGATTAGATAGCTCCGAGCGGCCAGGTCGCAGCTCTTTTCGGACCCCTTTGGCCAGGAAAGACGCCTCGGAATCGAGGCTCGAAAATGATAATCCGGGTTCGCCGAAATCGAAAACCTGGGGCCAGTCTTTCTGCTGCCCAGTCCCGTCTCGCTCGAGTTGAGAAAGGCGTAGGATCGAAAAGCGCGAGGCGAGAAACCTTGCCTCGCCGGTTGCCGGGGCAACCCCCGGCCCGAGCTGGGAGGGAGTCAATGAGACGTTTCGCACTATTGGGGGCCTTAGCGCTACTAATACTCGCTGTACCGGTGGCATCCGGCACTGCAGTCCAACCTACCTCCGAAGAGGTTGAGGTGGAGTATGTGGTGCTCTACGCCGAGGGCGCCGCGCCGGCGGACGCACGGGTTGCTATCACCGCAGCCGGGGGCCGGGTGGTTTCTGAAAATCTCGCCGTCGGCATGGCGGTGGTGAGGTCGAAAGCAGCGGGGTTCATCTCGCTAGTCGATTCTCACGCGACCATCGCCGGCGCCGCTCGCAACCGACCGATCGGCCACGTCGGTCCCGGCACCAAGCCCGACATCGACGCCGAACGCCTGCAGGCCGAGCGTGATGCCCGGGCTGGGCGAGCAGGGGTCGCGGCAACCCCGTCGACACCTGAGGCGGAACCGCTTGCCTCCTTGCAGTGGGGCATGGAGATGATCAACGCCACGGTCGATGGCTCTTATGCCGTGCAGCAGGGAAATCGCGATGTCCTCGTCGGGATCATCGACACCGGCATCGATGCCTCTCACCCTGACATCCGTCCCAACTTCAATGCTGCGCTGAGCCGCAACTTCACCACCGACATCCCCGACATCGATGGACCTTGCGAGGAGGAGCCCGACCGTTCCTGCAGCGATCCGGCCGACGTGGACGAGGGCGCCCACGGGACCCATGTCGCCAGCATCGTCGGCTCACCGATCAACGGTCTGGGAGTTGCCGGGGTGGCGCCTCGGGTCTCATTGGTCAATATCCGCGCCGGCCAGGACTCCGGGTTCTTCTTCCTCGCTCCGGTGATCAACGCCATCACTTATGCGGCCGACATCGGCGTCGATGTCGTCAACATGAGCTTCTATACCGACCCGTGGCTCTACAACTGCCCGTCCGCCCACGACTCTCACCCGCCGCCGACCCACGAGCAGCTCATCGAGCAGCGGACGATCATCCAAGCCCACGAACGGGCGCTGCACTATGCCCACGATCACAACGTGACCATGATTGCCGCGGCAGGCAACAGCCATATCGATCTCGGCGCCCACCTGAAGTTCGACGCCTCGAGCCCGGATTACCCGCTCGGCACCGAGATCGAGCGGTGGGTGACGAACCGCTGTGTCGACTTGCCGACTGAGGGTCCCCACGTTCTGAGCGTCTCGGCCGTCGGACCGAGCGGGATCAAAGCCGACTACTCCAACTATGGAGTCGAACAAATCGTGGTGGCTGCTCCTGGGGGCTACTACCGGGACTTTCTCGGCACGGATGCCTTCATGACTCCCCAGAACCTGATCCTGGCGGCCTACCCGCGCGCTATTGCTATCGAACTTGGCGATATCGACGAGACCGGGGAACCCACCAACGACTTCGTGGTGAAGTCATGTCGGGAATCGGTGTGCGCCTATTACCAGTATCTCCAGGGGACCTCGATGGCGTCACCTCATGCGGCGGGAGTGGCTGCGTTGATCGTGGCGCAGCACGGAACGCTGACTTCGACGGGTTACGACATGTCGCCCACCGAAGTTTTCAGAATCCTTACCGAAACCGCCAATGAGACGCCCTGTCCCACGCCCAACCCGTACTCCTATGAGCCGGTCGGTCGGGATGCCAGCTACACGGCATTCTGCGAAGGGACCACCGAGTTCAACGGCTTCTACGGCTACGGCATCGTCGATGCCTTAGCCGCGGTTAGCTA
>JBPCQV010000145.1:0-4954 GCA_050997725.1 Acidimicrobiia bacterium | reverse complement strand
GCATAACGCCGCGAGTCGTAGGTCCTCATTTGTATCGGACTTAGAGCAGCCCCACCAGCGCCATTACTGCCCCGATAGTGATCATTGTCTTGATGGCAGCGCTGAGGGCAGGACCGACCGCATCCTTCAACGGGTCGCCGGCACTGTCACCGACCAGGGTGGCTCGGTGTTGATCGGAGCCGGACCCGCCGAAGGCACCCGCCTCGACCAGCTTGTTGGCCGAGCTCCAGACGCCGCCGGTATTCACGAAGAATGTGGTCTGGATAAAGCCGACGAGAACGAGTGCGACCAGGAAACCCCCGAGGGTTTCGGGATGGGCGAGGCCCAAGACAACCGGCAATCCCAAGACGACTCCCCCCAACGAGAGCATCTCTCGCCGGGCCCGGCCCGAAACGAGGTCGAGCAAACCCCCCAAGCCAGCTCCGCCGACCCTGACGGTGTCGATGACCATGGCCGCCGATCGACCGACAGCGACAAGGTTCAGGGCCGAGAAGGCGAACGGAAAGATGATGCCCAAAATCATCCCGAGGAATGCGGGCACCCTGGTGAGGTCGGCCGCGTCGAGCCCCGAGACTTCGAGGAAGACGAGAAGCATCACCAGCGCGCCTCCCAGCGCAGTAGCGGTGGCATAACCCCTGCTGCTCGAGGTGGTGGCGTTGCCGACGGCATTCAGACCCGCGATCGCGCTATCGAGCTGATCGGTCTGGTCGTTGAGGATCAGCACTCCGTTGCCGCTGTCGGCGATCGGCCCAAAAGCCCCAATGGAAGCCCTTATGGCTAGCAAAACCGCCGCGCCGATTGCCCCGAGCACCAGGCCGATACGACCACCGTCGTCGCCCCACGCCCATGAACCCGCCAGGTAGGCGCTCACAAAACATGCCGCCAGCGTGATTGTCGACAGCGCCGCGGCCCTCATCCCTGCTGCGATGCCTCCGATCACAAGGGTTGAAGGCCCGATCTGGGACTGACGGGCAATCTCCTTCACCGTCTTGTAGTGGTCGGACGTGAACCACTCGGCGACAAATCCTGCCCCCCAAGCGGCCGCGGCTCCGGCGGCTAGCGCGAGGAGGAGTCCGACTGGTTTCTCAACTTCCGGAGCGGCCATCGTCACGAGCAGCCACCAGCCTCCCCCAACGATCAGCGCCACGGAGATCAAGGTGGCAACGAGAAAACCGGCCACGGGGTTGTCGCGCCCGAAGCGGATGACGAAGATGGCCGGGAGAGCCCCGAGCAAGCCGCAAGCGGCGACGCCGAGAACGACTGGCCCCAGCCACGAAGTCTCCGGGATGATGAAGTCGGCGAGGACCAACGCGCCGAAGACCGACATCACAAACGAGTCGCCGAGGTCGCTGGTCGCCCCCACCACGCCGCCGAGCACATCCCCGGCGCTGTCGGCGATCACCGACGGCTCAGATGCCTGAGCGAGGTCGGCACCGATATCGGCGGCCTTGTTGTAGACGGCGTTGCCGATGCGGGTGAAAAGGGTCACGACCGAAAAGCCGAGAATCCCGAATGCCAGACGGCGCGAGTCATCGATCGCCAGGATTCCTCCGAGCAATGCAACCAAAAGGATCACCCCGGAACCGATCCCGACGACCAGGCCGCCGCGCAGCGCAAGCTGCATCGAGCGCACTGCTCCGCCCTGACGGGCAGCTTCTCCGAGTCGAACGTTGACGGCACTCGCCGCGACCGCCGACAGCCAGATGATGAGGACAGCTGCGAAGACACCGGCAACAAACAGGACCACCTCGACGAAGGCACGGTTCGTGAACCAGTACAAGGCCCCGCCGAGCAGCGCCACCGGAACAGCGATGAGACGTATTTGTCGCCGCAGGTGCTCGGCTACCTGGAAGCCCACCTCGCGAGCTGCCCCGGTCAGCTCACCCGTGCCGGAGGCCCTGATCTGGCCATTGAAATAGATGACGGTCAACACCGCGATGAATACGAGTCCGCCCGCCGCCAGTGCGACCTCTGTCACCTCCGGGACCGAGTGAAATCCAAGAACCTTTCGGTCGACCAGGTGTTAGCCACGTCTGCTGCCCCCGCCCAACCTCGCTGAGCATTGGCTACCCCGTATGCCATCCGCCGCAGATCGGAGGTGTGATGGGAATCGGTGGAGATGACCAGCGTGACGCCAGCCGCTACCGCTCGCCGCGTCACCTCGGCGGAGGCATCGAGCCGATCAAGGGCACCGTTCAGCTCGAGGGCAACCCCCGAAACGGCCAGTCCCTCTAAGACCGTATCGAGGTCAAGCTCGATGCCAGGCCGGCGGCCGATGTAGCGGCCGGTGAGATGGCCAATGGCGTTTACCCCCGGGTCGGCCATCGCCTTGAGCAGGCGACTGGTTTGGGCCTCGGCCGGGAGATCGAAATGGGAGTGGACCGAGGCAACCGTCCAATCGAAGAGGAGCCGAAACTCGGGGTCGTAGTCGAGAGAACCTTGGGGCCCGATGTTGAGCTCGCAGCCGAACAGCAAGCTCATCTTCGGATACTTCGTGTTGAGCTCGCGGATCCGGTCGCGGTGCGCCAGCAACTGCTCCCGACTCGAACCGTTGATTGCCAAATCCTCGCCATGCTCGGTGATGGCGAGATACGTGTATCCCCGATCGGCGGCGGCCGCCACCATCTCCTCCAGACTGGAACGGCCGTCACCCGATTGGTCGGAATGAAAATGGAGGTCGCCCCTTATTTGGTCGAGGGTTACCAAGTCGGGCAAGGAGCCGTTGGCAGCCGCTTCGATCTCGCCCTGGTTCTCCCGAATGGAGGGCGGCAGCAACGGCAGCTCGAGCCGCTGGTAGATCTCCGACTCGTCTACCGCGGCAAGCAACTCTTCGCCTTCGAACAACCCGTACTCGTTGAGGAGCCATCCACGATCAATCGCTCGTTGTCGCAGGGCGACGTTGTGCGCCTTGGAGCCCGTGAAGTAGAGCAAAGCGGCGCCGAGCTGGGACGGCGCGACAACTCGGACATCGACCTGGAGGCCCGACCTGGTGAGAATCGAGGTCTTGGTCCCCCCGGAACCGACGATCTCGGTCGCCGCGGGGTGAGTCGCCACCGCTTGCATTACCTGCTGGGCGTCGTCGGCTGCCACGACAATGTCGATGTCGCCGATGGTCTCGGCCAAGCGACGGAGAGAGCCGGCCGGGATGGCCGCTTCAACTCCAGGGAGGGCGGCGAGCTCGATGGCCAGACCGGCGGCGATGGGCATCGCTTCGGCGATCGGAGTCCGTCGATCCTTCCCGTGCAATCCGAGTCGCTCGATCGAGCGGGCGATCTTCTCCTCGGTGGTGCGGCCCAAGCCCGGCAGCTCGCGAAGAGCTTGGCGATCGATGGCGGCTTTGAGGTCATCGAGCGTCTCGATGCCGAGCTCGGTCCGGATCAGCTTCAGAGTCTTCGGCCCCAGACCGGGGACTTTGAGCAGCTCAACCAAAGCCTGCGGGTACTTGGCCCGCAGCTCGTCGAGCTTCTTCACGCTGCCGCTATCGACAAACTCCTTCACCCGAGTGGCGATCGAGCCACCGACGCCTTTGATCGCTTCCATCTCTTTGACCGTGAGAGTGGCGACGTTGCCGGGGTAGCCCTCGATCCCATGAATGGCGTTCTCGTAAGCCCTCACCTTGAAGGCCTGGCTCGAACCTTCGTCGAGGGCGATCAGCTTGGCGAGCTCGGCAAGGACCCCAAGGATCCGGGCGTTGGAGATCACCGCCGCACCTTAAAGCTGGGGCGCAGCGGGTGAGTCAGGCGAGGGAGTCAAAGGGCGTCGCCCGCGATTTCAGCAGCACGATCAGCCAGATCGACCAGGCTGTCAAGAGGGCGAACACGGCGGCAAGGACGATGTCCTTGGCGAGGGGCAGCTCGAGACCATTAAGGGCCGCCACCAGCCACATAAGTCCACCCAACGTCCACGAGAGTCGGGCGAATCCGACCTGGTCCGTTCGGAGCAGGACGCCCAACCCGATCACCCAAGCTCCGACAACCAACATATCGAACAATTGCCACACCCCACGCCAGACCACCTCCACCAAAACCGCGAAGACCGTGGCGATCGCGGCCTGATCGGGGCCTGCGGTGGCGTACGCGTCCAGCAGCAACGGCCCGGCCAGGGCCAGAGCCGCTGCCGCGGACCCGCCTGTCACGACGTACGCAAGCGCGCCTAGCGTCGCAAGATCGGTCAGGAGAGGGGAGCGCGGCCGCAGGACGTGCCAGAGGACAACCGCAACGATGGCCGTCGGCAAGTAATAGCTGAGAAGATCCGCAACCGCCGCCCAGCGCAGGAAGGTGGCGGAGGTGCTACCTGCGGATACCAGCTGCGCAGGGTCCAAAAACCATTCGATCCGGAACTGGAACGCGAAGAGGAAGAGCAGGTTGCTGATCATCCCCAGGACGAGGGTGACCAACAGCGAGACGATGGCGGCTCGACGCATGGTCAAGCCTATCCCCAGCCCAATCCTCGAGGTCTAAGGAGGGGTCGTTCTAATCAAGGTCGATCAGTACGATTTCTCCCTACATGACGTCGAGAACCACGCCAGAGAAGAAGCCGCCGGGTTGGAAGGTGGAGGGGGTACCTCCCGCGGAAAAAGAGAAGAGCCAACCACTCAATCCGTTGCGGCGGCCAACTAACCGTCGCGTGCTCATCCTGGCGCTGGTCCTCCTGGCTGCCAACTGGTTTCTCACCTCACTGCTTTTCACCCCCACCCGTCTTGAACTTTCCTATACCGAGTTCCTGGACGCCGTCGAGACGGAGAAGGTGGAGACAGTCTTCTCACAAGGCGATTCGATCCAGGGACGCTTCCTCAACGCTCAACCCGTTCCCGATGACGCAGAGCAAACCGCCGAGCTGTTTTCAACGGTTCGTCCGAGCTGGGCCGACGACAGCCTGGTCGAGATGCTGCGCGCCAACAACGTCGAGATCTCGGCGGTCGATCCGGAGCAACGTCCGATCTGGCAGCAACTCC
>JBPCQV010000140.1:0-15774 GCA_050997725.1 Acidimicrobiia bacterium | reverse complement strand
CCTCCAACATCATCGACGCGTACGTGAAGAACCTGCGCGACAAGATCGACCGGCGCTTCCACGCTGACGTCATCGAAACGGTCAGGGGCGTCGGCTACCGGCTGCGCCACCTACCGGGAGAGTAAGCGGGCGATGACCGCGTGGCTGCGCGCCCTGCCGTCCAGCGTGCGCTTTGCCGCCATGATCAGCTCGGCCTTCCTCATGCTCATGCTGTTGGTCGGGGTGGTGGCCTTTCGCGAGTTCCGGGCCAGCCAGCGTGCCGCTATCGACCAGCGGCTAGTCGATGTCGCCGCAGTCCAGGCTGGTGTGGTCGAGGGCGCTGCCCCCGACGCCGGACTCGACGGGGACCTGTTCGCTGACCTGGAGCCAGACGCGGGCGGCGGTGGGGGGCCGAGCGAACTCGAGGGGCAGATTCTGGCGAGCGACGGCACAGTGCTCTGGGCGACGCCGGGCCTCGACGGGGTAGATGGGCTGGTGTCCGGCGGACATCTGGTGCGGGTGGCGGCAGGTGTGCCCGTCCTCGGCGACGCGGTGGTCCGTGACGAGACGCTGCGCTTCGCCGGCACCGTGGTCGCCGACGGATCGGGTCGCATCGTCGTCGTCACCGCCCCTATCACCACGCTGACCGACACCGAGGAGGCATTGCTGGCCGTCTTCTGGCCGGTGGCGTTCGCCGCCAGCGTCGTCGGCGGACTCGCCGGGGCGTGGATCAGCCGCCGCGGACTGGCGCCGCTAGCCCGCATGGCCGCCGAGGCGGACGCCATCGGTGCCTTCGACCTGTCCCAGCGCCTCCCGGTGCCCGTGCGTCGCGACGAGATCTATCGGCTCGGGTCAACGCTCAACCGCATGCTCGAGCGGCTTGAAGCCGCTGTGCAACGAGAGCGGGAATTTACCGCTGAAGCCAGCCACGAGCTGCGTACCCCGCTGGCCATCCTGCGCGCCGAGGTCGAGCTGGCCCGCGCCGCCGCCGAGCCGGCCGCCCAGGGGGGTTTGGACAGCGCTTTGGAGGAGATCGACCGCCTGACCGCAGTGGTCGAGGATCTGCTGTTGCTGGCTCGGGCGGACGCGGCCGGAGCTCTCGACCACCGCCAGGTCGTCGACCTCGGCGAGCTGGCATCGGCCGCAGTGAAGCGCTTCGACACCGTTGCTGGGGCGCGCGGCGTCACCCTGACAGCCAGCGGTGTAGCCACCATCAACGGCGACGCCCCGGCCATCGAGCGGGCGCTGGCCAACCTGCTCGACAACGCCCTGCGCCACACGCCTCCCGGCGGCACGGTGAGCATCGTGGCCGAGCCCGGCGCCCGTGGCGCCAGCCTGGTCGTCCGTGACACCGGGCCCGGCGCCGAGGCGCCGAAACCGGCCACCCTGTTCGATCGCTACACGCGGGCGGCGCCGCGCCCTTGCTCCGCCGTTCTCGGGCTGTCGATCGTCGCCGCCGTCGCCGCCTCTCATCGTGGTGGGGTACGCGCCCGCAACCTGCCCGAGGGCGGCCTCGAGATCACCGTCGAACTGGCCGGAGCGGGGGGCTAGGGGGGCGCCAACCCGTTCAAGTCACGTGCGCCCTGGGCCAGGCGGGCACCGTCGCGCATTATCAGGTAGCTCGGCGTCTTGCGCGCAATCTGCCCTGACCAGGGAGTTCGCGTAGTTCCCCAGGCCGACCTCCCATGTTCGGGCTCATAACCCGAAGGTCGCGGGTTCAAATCCCGCCCCCGCTACCGACAGAAAACCCAGGTACCGCCTGGGTTTTCTGCTAGGTGGAACGCCATTGGCATCGGGCTCGGAGCACCCTTCTGGTGCCGTACTGGTGCCCAACCGCTTTGCGGCCCCGCCTCATCACTGGACATTGTGGCTCCGGTAGGTGAGTGACAGTTCGTGGACGAGGCTTCGGTTGTTGGACGACACCTAGATCCCCGATTTCCGGCTCCACCTCTTCTTTGATGACGGCAGTCGACGAAGAAAGGCCGCCCAGATGTTTGTAATTATCAGCGTGTAATCTTCATCCGACCGGACCAGCCCCCGTTTCTCCATTGGAGAGCAGATGGCGAAGACATACTCCAAACAGGTTGAGAGAGGCGAGGCAGGGATCGCCCTCATTCATCGCCGCGTCGTCGAAATGGGCTTCATCTGGCACAGCCGCCAAGTCGATCATGGCATCGACGGTGTCAGGATTTCGGGAGGGTCTTGAAGGCGGCGGACCGCTTCGTAGAGAACGTAACCGGCCACCCCGAAAAGGAGGACAGCGTTGGCCAATGCGGCGAGGATTTCGAGCCGGTAGAGCCCGAAGGTGCGGTGGTCGCCGCTGCTGGCCTTGTCGGCGACGGTTATGGCGGCCAGAGCCATTCCCAGCCCGAGGGCGTCGGTTGCCATATGTCCGGCATCCGAGATGAGGGCCAGCGAACCACTAAGGATCCCGGTCACCACCTGGACGACCAGAAAGGCCAGGACCATCCACAACACCAACCACAACCTCTTCTTGTGCCGGGTTCCCGCTCGGGCCGGAACCGGGTGGTTGTGCGCCATACTCAGTGGCGGTCGTCGTGGCCGTGGAGATAATGCTCAACGGCCACGTCAAGGAGAAGGCGGACGTGGGTGTATGACCCGGGGTTGCCGGACCCGGAAGGTGACGCCTTAGAACCTTTGCCCGGGACGCGGGCACGCACATTCTGGCCGCGCCCCGGTCCGGGCTCGACGATCCAATCGCCCTCACCGCCTGGACCAAGCTGCGGCGCCCGAAGTGGCCAAGACTGCTTCCCTCGAAGCCTTCTACGGGTTGTATGCCCGAAAACGGCCCCGAGCGAGGGGTTCCATGTCCCAATCAGGTCGACGAAGGTTCCGACGGATAGGCGGAACCCCCTTCTCCCCCAGATCCGGGATTTCGCGCCCTCAGCCCGTTGAGAACGGCGATGAGCTCGGCCACCTCATGGGCGGTGACGGCGACAGCAATGCCGATGAGCCCGATGACAGCGGCGGGAACCAGCACCGCGAGAAGGGCCACGGAGAAGACAACGTTCTGATAGGTGATCTTGCGGGTGCGTCGACCCAATTCGATGGTGAAAGCGACCGCGCCCAGGTCGTCGCCCAGAAGGGCGACGTCGGCGGCTTCGATCGCGGCGTCGGTCCCGGCAGCACCCATGGCGATACCGACCGTGGCGGTGGCAAGAGCGGGAGCATCGTTGATGCCGTCGCCCACCATCGCCACCGGTCCGAACCGTTTCTCGAGGTCCCGTATCGCCCGGGTCTTGTCTTCGGGTCTCAGCTCGGCCAGCACCTGGTCGATCCCGAGCCCGCCGGCTATCGATTCGGCGGTCGCCCGGTTGTCACCGGTGAGCATGGCCAGGTGTTTGATGCCTGCTCGCTTGAGGGAGGCGACCGCCTCGGCGGCTTTGGGGCGGGGCTCGTCGCGAAGGGCGAGGAGGCCGTGAATCTTTTGTTCGGTCCCAACGGCGACGACGGTCTTGCCCTCCGCTTGGAGACGGGTGATCTGGTCGTGGAGGTGTTTCACATCGACTCCTAGCTGCGTGAAGAGTTCGGGCTTGCCGACAAAGGCGACGGCTCCGTTCACCTCTGCGCGGGCCCCGGACCCGGTTAGGGCTTCGAAATGTGGCGCCCGGGTGACTTCCACTCCATCGGCGGCGGCCCGCCGAACGATTGCTTCGGCCAGCGGATGCTCGGATGAGGCTTCAACGGCGGCGCCGATCCGGATGACCTCTTCGGCTCGGTGGTCGTCGACGGGGACCACGTCGGTGACGGCCGGGGTGCCAGCGGTGAGCGTGCCGGTCTTGTCAAAGCACACGACCCGGACCCGGCCCAGGTTCTCGAGGTGGACCCCTCCCTTGATCAGCACTCCCCGTTTCCCAGCGGAACCGATGGCAGCCGCCACCGCCACCGGGGTCGACATCACCAGAGCGCAAGGGGCGCCGGCCACGGTCAGAGTCACCGCCCGGCGGATCCACTCGCCTCCTTCGCCGCCGAAAAGCGTCGGGACCACGGCCAGCAAGAATGCGCCTGCCAGTACCGCCGGGCTGTATCGGTCGCCGAAGCGGTCGATCACCTGCTGGGTGCGGGTCTTTTCTTCTTGAGCTTCTTCGACCAGGTGGATGATCCGGGCGAGGCTGTTGTCGGTGAAGTCAGCGGTGGCTTCGACCTCGATGGCGCCGGTGAGGTTGACGCTCCCCGCATACACGGTGTCGCCGGGGTTCTTGTCAACCGGGACCGACTCACCGGTTACCACCGCCTCATCCAAGCTGGTCGCCCCCGACCGGATGGTCCCGTCGGTGGCGAGGCTCTCACCGGGACGGACCAAGAAACGATCCCCGGGACGCAGTTCGACGGCGGGAACTGTCACCTCCTGACCATCCCGGAGGAGGCGCGCTTCCTTAGGGGCAAGGTCGAGCAAGGCCCGGATAGCGCCACGGGTGCGGTCGTAGGTGTACTCCTCCAGCCCCTCCGCCCCCGCATAGAGAAAAGCGAGAAAGGCGGCCTCCTCCCACAAACCCAGTGCCGCCGAACCGACCGTCGCCACTCCCATCAGAACGTCGATGTTGATCCGACGCCGCCACAGCGACTCGACCGCTTCGCGGCCCAATGGGAAGCGGCCATCAGTGCCGTCAGCGCATAGAGCACTGACGCGGTAGTGCCTCCCAGCGCCTCAGTTGTATCGAGTGTGAAAATGATGCCGAGAGCGACACCAGCCAGCAACGCCCGTCGCAAGGGCCCAAAGCGCCACCACGGCCCTAGATAGGGCTCTTCGTGATCATCCTCCCGCCCATGGTCCCTGGTGTCGGTGTCCGCACCCATCATTTGATGCGCGCCTGCTTCACGCGCTGACGGGTCGCTGCCGCCGCTCCCCGATGTCTGTCGGCTGAATCCCGGTAGTTGGGACAGAGAGAAATCTTCTCGCCTGAGATGGCGAGCACATCCTCTGACGCTCGAAGCGTCCGAACCACCACCGGATCTGAAATCCGGTAGAAGACCTGTCGGCCCTCCGGGCGGTCTCTGACCAGTCCACAATCCTTGAGGCAGGCAAGATGCCCCGAGACGTTTCCCTGCGATCCGCCAACCCGTTCGATCAGATCGGCTACCCGCAGCTCCCCGTCTTCGGCCAGAGCCTCCAGGATCGCCAAACGAGTCGGGTCACCGAACCCCCGGAAGAGTTTGGCTGCCAGGAGCACGTCTCTTCTTACCTGCACCGTCATCCACGCTCCCCATTTCAATCGGCTGGATCCGATATTAACGGCCTAGATCGATGAATTGGCAGCGGCCAGGGGCCTGGCTTTGCGATTGAGATGGAGTGATGGGCCGAACGTCGTGCGGAGCTACGAAGCCTCGTAGGACGAGGTAGAGACGCTGGCTTCGGATCGGATCAACCGGGTCAGCCTCCGGGACCGTTCTGGACAGTCCCGACGGTGCGCTCGCCTGGTTGCTCGCCTCGCAGGATTTGATCGAGGCTCGAGCCAAGAAGGATGGCGTTGGTCTGACCGATGATCTTCCCGACTATGAGGCCTTCGGGGTTGATGAAGAAGGTCTCGGGGACTCCGAACACCCCGAAGGCTATCGCGGCTCGTGACCCGGGATCGACGACATACTCGTAATTGCTTCCTCCCCAGCCGAGTTCGTCGAGAAAGGCGATGGCAGAGTCGGGGTCGTCTTGATAGACCACCCCGACAAAGCGGACTCCGACATTGATGAACGCCTGCGCAGTGGCGACCAGGTCGGTGTTCTCGGCCCGGCAGGGAACGCACCATGAGGCCCAGAAGTTGACGACGACGATGTTGCCTTGTAGCTGGCGGAGAGCCAATTCGCCGTCACCGTTGAGTCGGGCAAGAGTGAGGTCGGGGGCTGGCTGCCCGATGAGGGGGGAGGCGATGAATGATGGGTCTCGGCCGAATCGGGATCCGAGGATGACGGCTAGCACCAGCGAGCCGGCTACGGCCGCCAGCCCGACCAACCGGACGGGGAGACCTGACCTGGCCCTCGGTCGGGCTGGTTGCTTGCGGCTGTCTTCGACGTCAAGTTGCGCCATCGATCAACGATGTTACGTCGTAGCTGGCGGCCTCCTCAAGGCCCGCAAGCTAGGGTCAGAGCTCTCCATGTCGCCAAGACGCCGATCCGGGAGACCGCCCGCTTCGCCCCTGTTGCATCCATCCCAGCTGCCCCGTTTAGGGGAGTTGGAGGCGAGGGTGATGGAGGTTGTGTGGGATAGGGGTGGGTGGCTGACTCCCCGCGAGGTGCTCGAAGTGCTTAGGGCTGAACGGGATCTCGCCTACACGACGGTGATGACGATCCTGGTCCGGCTATGGCGAAAGGGTCTGTTGGAGCGACGCAAAGACGGACGGGCTTACGCCTACCACGCCCTGGATAGTCGAGAGCAGTGGACCGCCCGGCGGATGGGGGAGCTGCTTGCGGTGGCCGACGATCGGGCAGGGGCGCTCAACCATTTCGTCGCCGGGATGAGGAAGGCAGACCGCGATCAGCTTCGACGCCTCCTCGGTAACGAAAAGTGATCCCACTAATCATCCTTGGCGGGCTGCTGCTGCTTGGAGCTCCGGGATGGGCCTCCAGTCTGAACAAGCGAGGGTATCCGGCAGACTGGGTTCGTCAGGGGTTGGCGTTCCAGCTCACCGGGTTGGCCTTGGTGGAGGCCGGGTTATTTCTTTGGGCGACACCGGCCCTTCTCGATCTGATGGGCGCTGGTGACCTCGCCCTTATCTGCCGACGGATGTTGGGTGGGTTCCTGCCCGGTGGCGGTGTGGCCGGTGCGAGTGCATTCGTACTCGCACTGCTTATCATCTGGTTGGCGACCCACGGAGTCTGGCGGGTGATGACGGCCCAGCGAAGGCTGCGGGTGGAGTGGTGGCTCGGTGCCCACCATCACCGCGAGCACTTCGATCTAGTGGTGGTCCCGACCGGTGAGCTGGTCGCTTACACCGTGGCGGGCCGCCCACCCCAAGTGGTGTTGTCCCGGGGTCTGCTTCAAGCGGTCGATTCCGAGGGTGTGGAGGCGATCATCGCCCACGAATCGGTTCATGTCCGCCGCCAGCACTATCGCTTCCTGCTGGCCATCGGCGCAGTCGAGGCGGTCTTCGGCTGGTATCGGCCGGCCGCCCGAGGGACCAACCTGATCCGCTTCATGTTGGAGAGGTGGGCGGACGAAGCCGCCGCCGAGACAACCTCGATTGGTCGCGAGGGGCTGCGCCGTGTCCTTGTTACGGTGGCGATCGCCCCGGTCGCCGCCGAGCTGACTGGCTTCGGAGCGGTCGACACCATCAACGAACGGGCCCGGGCATTGTCGCGGCCGGGGGGCCGGCCGTCGTGGGCGGGGAGGGCCGCCGGGTACGCCTTGGTCAGCCTTTGGGCAGTGCTGGCTGCGGGTGGTCTGGGCTGGGCCACTTGGATGTCTGTTCTCGCGGTGGCCAATCCGGGTTTGTGCGTGCTGTGAGCCCGACGGTGGCCGTGCGCTGGGAGAATCACGATCGTCATGTGGCGTTGACGCAGCTGGCCGGGGTGGGGTTGGCGGCCGCATTGTTGATGGCGGTATTCGGCCAGCCTCCCTATGGATTCCATGGACCCCTCCACTACCTGGGGATCATGAGTCCCACCTGTGGGATGAGTAGAGGGGTGATGTGGTTGACCCGAGGCGATCTGGGACTGGCCTGGGAGTACAACCCGGCGAGTTTGCTGGTCCTCCCTGCCGGTCTGGTGGCCCTCATCCGGGCGTTGTTCGGGCGCTTGACCGAACGGTGGCCGAACCTTTTCTTCCGGTGGAATTGGTGGATTCTTGGTCCGCTGACAATCGCCCTGTTGGCGTTGGCGGTCCGCCAGCAGCTCCACGCCGACCTTTTGATGTGAGCTACTGAGTTGGTTCGCCTCGGTTCTGGTCTACTGACGGTGAGACCAGCCAGGCGAGGTGTTCCTTGATCTGCTCTTGTTGAGCGGTCAGTTCGGCCAGTTGAGCCTGGAGAGAGTTGACGTCCTCGCGGGCGGGTGCACCCGACGTCGGCTGCCTCATCGTGGCCATCATCACCAGCATCGAGATTGGGCACGCGGCAAGAAGGAGTATTGGGAGAGCAGGACCGAAGAGCCCGGGTGCGAACAGCACGATTCCAAGGCCGACCACGCCGAGGCCGCTAAGGACCTTCCAGTTGAGGCACATCTTCAGCACCCTGTTCATGTTCTCCTGACGGGATGGGCGATCATTCTACGACGCCTTGTCATAGAAAGTCCGGGGTCCAGTGGCGGTCATTCGGCTAGGAGTTGGTCGATGAGCCGATCGAGCTCGGCTTGTTCGACCAGCCCGGCCCGGATGGTGGCGATGCGTCCATCGGCAGCGATGAACCAGGTAGTGGGGAGCCCGAGGATGGGATACAACTCGAGGATCTCGCCGTCGGTGTCGATTCCGAGCGGGTAGTCGACGCCGATCTCGGCGGCGAAAGCGCGAGCGGCCTCCTCATTGTCCCGGACTGCAATGCCCAGTACGAGCACTTCGGCTCGCCGGCGGGCGACGGCATCGAGAGTGGGCATCTCCTCACGGCAGGGCACACACCACGACGCCCAGAAGTTGATGACCACCGGCCGGCCATCATCGATCAGATGCCTTGAGAGGGTGAACCTGGTCCCATCGAACAGGGTCAAGGTGAAATCGGGGGCCGGGCCTCCCGGCTCGGCCGCCAGCCGTTCCGATTGGTCGGTGACTATCTCCGATGCGACCAGCCACCAAACCAACGGAGCGCCGACCATAAGCAAGGCAACGAGGTGCAGCGGCCATCGGCGGCGGCGGACCTCATTGGGGATGGGATCAACCGGGGGCGGATTCATCTACGACTCTCAATAGTATGTTGGGTCGATGGAAGCTTTGACGCTCCCCTTCCTGGCAGTGGCAGCCGGGGTGATCTCGTTCACGTCGCCGTGTTGTTTGCCGCTGATTCCGTCCTACCTCTCCTATGTGACCGCCTTGCCGGTCTCCGAGCTGGGCACTCGGGAGGCGAGGGCGGTGACCCTGCGTTCATCGCTTTTGTTCGTGGCCGGTTTCACCTTGGTGTTCACCGCGCTGGGGGCATCCTTCGCCTATGTCGGCTCGGTGCTGTTGGCCAACATTCCGCTCATCGTCCGCGTGGCGGGGGTGGGAATCATCCTGATGGGGCTGGGGATGATCGGCGTGATCCGGATGCCTTGGCTCTACCGGGAGTGGCGGCCGGCGAGATCGAACAGTCAACGAGGGACCAAGGGTGCCTTCCCTTTGGGGATGGCCTTCGCCTTCGGCTGGGTCCCCTGCATCGGGCCGGTCCTGGCCGCCATCCTCACCACTGCCGCCTCCACCCGCACCGCCCCCTGGGGGGCGGTGCTGTTGGCGCTGTACTCGTTGGGCTTGGGCATCCCCTTCGTAGCCCTTGGCCTGGGTTTTCAGCGGCTGCGAGGCTCGGTCGAGTGGCTGCGGCGGCACACCCGGCGGCTTGAGCAGATCGGCGGGACGTTGCTGGTCGGGATCGGGGTGCTGTTTGTTAGTGGAGCGTGGCGAACTTTCTTCATCCCCCTCCAGCGGGCTTTTGCTCGACTCGGCTGGCCACCGATCTGATCGTGCACCACCAAGAGGAAGGTAGGGAGATGATGGGTCACATGATGGGCTGGGGTGGCGCCCTGGCGCTGTGGTTGCTGGTGCTGTTGGCGATCGCCGCCGGGATCGTGTGGTTGGTACGGATCCTCGGCGACCGTCCCAGTCAGAACGTGCCAGCCAACTCGGCGATGCGGATTCTGGAGGAGCGGTTCGCCCGTGGCGAGATCGACCAGGACGAATTCGAAGAGAGGCGCCGAACATTGCGCTCCTAAAGAGCCCACTCATCATCCTGGCCATGACCATCGCCCTCATCTCATGCGGGGGTGATGCCGAGGCGCGGCTGCCCGCGGGAGATCACCTGCACAGCCTCGGAGTGACCGGTGATGGTGGTTTGCTGCTGGGACTTCATGGTGGCCTGTATGGGAGCGACGACGGCACCAGCTGGGAGTTGGTGGGACTTGACGGGCAGGACGCGATGGTGATCGCCTCGGCCCAGCAGCCGATGTTTGTCGCCGGTCACGAGGTATTGGATCGCAGCGACGACGGCGGAAGCACCTTCGCGGAGTTACGTCCAGCCGATCTCCCCGGACTCGACATCCACGCCTTTGCCCAAGCTCCCACCGACGGGCGGGTGATCTACGCCTTTGTGGTAGGCCACGGTTTGTTTGCCAGTGCTGATGCAGGCGACACCTGGGAGCGGCGGGCCGAGTTGGGGATCATCCCTCCCGATACTTTCGGGTTGGCAATCGTCGGGTCGGAGGTTGACCTTCTAATGGTGGTCGGGCCCGAGAGCGGTGTCCTTCGTTCCGAGGACGGCGGCCGCAGCTTCATTCAGGTTATGGAGGTACCGGCATGGGCGGTGGCGCTCGATCCGAACCAGCCCACTTTCGTGTGGGCGCTGACCAACGACGGACTCGCCCGTAGCGACGACGCCGGCCTCAGCTGGCAGCCCGTTTCCGCCCTGGGCGATTTGGAGGGACAACCGCTGGCCTTAGCCGTTGGCTCCGAGGTGTTGTGGGTTGCGACCGAAGATCCCCGTGCCCTATACAGCAGCACCGACGACGGCGTCACGTGGGAGCTGGTCGCCCGCTCGTAACTCGGAAGCCTCTGCGCTCCGTACCTTCGATGGCTAGGTCCACCTTCCCGCCACGCTTGGTGTGCCCACCCTGGGTGGGGTGGATTAAGGTGGCGGTGCGTGGTTTCAGATCTGGAGGTTTGAGATGCGAGAGATTCACAAGCAGGGGGCGCTGAACCGGTTGAAAACGGTGCGAGGCCATCTCGATGCGGTGATCACCATGGTCGACGACGAGCGTCATTGCCCGGAGGTCATGAAGCAGGTGTCTGCGTTGCAGTCGTCGCTGGAGAAGGTCAATCGCATCCTGTTACAGAATCACATCGAGACCTGTGTCCCTGCGGCGGTCGCCGACGGACGCTCAGAAGAGATCGTTGACGAACTGATGGAGGCACTGCGTTATACGTCCGCCGTGACGGGGCCGTCGTTCGTCGCAAACCTACCCGAGGAGGTAAAAGCCATATGACCAACCAAGTATTCAACGTTCCCGATATCCACTGTGACCACTGCGCCTCGTCAATCGAGGGCGCCGTCGGAGCCATCGAAGGGGTGGAGAAGGTCAAGGTGCAGATCGAGGATCGGACGGTTGACGTCACCTACGACGATGTCTCGGTCGACCTGGCCGCGATCGTGTCGGCGATCGAGGGTCAGGGCTACGAGGTGAAGTCCTGAAGTGACCCAAACTCCGGACACGATCGAAGCAGACAACGCCCGTTTCGAAGTGGCGGGGATGACTTGTGCCTCGTGTGCCTTGCGGATCGAGCGGACCCTCTCCAAGCAAGAGGGCGTGGTTGAGGCTTCGGTGAACCTTGCTGGCGCCGAGGCCAAGGTGGTGTTCGACCGCAGGATCGTCGAACCCGCCGCGTTGGAGGCCGCCGTCCGCAAGATCGGCTACGAGCTGACCGAGGTTGCGTCTGCAGAGGAGCGTACTTCGGCCAAGGAACGGTACGCCGAGGAGGCTCGGGTTCAACGACGGAACGTGATCGGTGCGGGTCTTCTGACGATCCCGGTGGCGGTGCTGGCGATGGGTGGCGTAGAAACATCATGGAGCCGGGTTCTGCAATGGTTGTTGGCCACCCCTGTTCTGTTCGTGTTTGGCTGGCAGTTCCATCGGACTGCGGTGCTGCGGGCCCGGTCGTTCGATGCCAACATGGACACTCTGGTTTCGTTGGGGACTGTGGCCGCCTACCTGTTCTCGGTGTGGTCGTTCTTCCGCGCTGATGATCTCTATTTCGAGACGGCGTCGATCATCATCACCTTTATCCTGTTGGGCCGCTTCTTCGAAGCGGTTGCCAAGGGACGGGCCTCGGGCGCCATTGCCCGTTTGCTGGAATTGGGGGCCAAAGAGGCGCGGGTGCTGCGAGACGGCGAAGAGGTGATGATCCCGATCGAGCAGGTCGCCAGAGGCGACCTGCTGGTGGTGAAACCGGGTGAGAAGATCCCAGTCGACGGGGAGATAGACGAAGGCCGGTCGTCGGTGGACGAGAGCATGCTCACCGGCGAGTCGCTCCCGGTGGATCACGTCCCCGGCGACGCGGTGTTCGGGGCCACGATCAACCAGCAGGGCCGGCTGGTGGTGCGTGCCACCCGGGTGGGTGGGGAAACCGCCCTCGCCCAGATCGTGCGGATGGTGGAAGATGCCCAGGCTTCCAAGGCGCCGGTGCAGCGGCTCGCCGACCGGGTGGCGCGGGTGTTCGTTCCGATCGTGATCACCATCGCCCTGGGGACCTTCACGGTCTGGATGCTGATCTCCTCGGAATTGCCGGCCGCCTTTACCGCCGCCGTGGCGGTGCTGATCATCGCCTGTCCATGCGCTCTCGGTCTCGCCACTCCGATCGGGATAATGGTGGGTAGCGGCCGCGGGGCTGAGATCGGTGTCTTCTTCAAACGGGCCGAGACCTTCGAGAAATCTCGCAAGGTCGACGTGGTGGTCTTTGACAAGACCGGCACCCTCACCGAAGGACTGATGTCCCTCGCCGATGTCGTCACCGATGAGGACGAGACCCGCTTCCTCTACCTGACCGCTTCGGTGGAGGCGGCCAGCTCGCACCCGATTGGCAAGGCAGTCGCTTTAGGGGCCGAGGAGCGGGACATCGATCTTGGCCCGGTCGAAGATTTCGAGAACTTTGCCGGGATGGGTGTTCGTGGAACTATTGATGGGGTGGAGGTTTTGGTGGGGAAGCCCAAACTGGCGGCCGACACCGGTCTGCTTATCCCCGAAAGATATGTCGAAGCGATGGAGCGGCTGGAGGGTGAGGCGAAGACCACCTTTCTGGCCGGATGGGAAGGGGAAGTGCGCGGCGTGATCGCAGTGGCGGACACTCTTAAACCGTCCGCTCGTTCGGCCGTGACCGAACTGCAGAAGATAGGGGTCGAGGTCGTGATGTTGACCGGCGACAATCGCCGCACCGCCGAGGCCATCGCCGCCGAGGCGGGCATCAGTCGGGTGGTGGCCGAAGTTTTACCACAGGACAAAGTCATGGAGGTTCAGCGCCTCCAGGCTGAAGGCCTGGTGGTGGCGTTTGTCGGTGACGGAGTCAACGACGCTCCAGCCTTGACCCAGGCCGACCTCGGGGTGGCCATCGGGACCGGCACCGATGTAGCGATCGAAGCCGGCGACGTGGTTCTTATGTCAGGGGATCCTGCCCTAGTTGTGCGGGCCATGCAGCTTGCCCGGCGCACCTTCCGCACCATCATCGAAAACCTCTTCTGGGCCTTCTTCTACAACGTGGCCGCTATTCCACTGGCCGCGCTGGGCCTGTTGAATCCGATGATCGCCGCCGGCGCCATGGCGTTCTCGAGCGTTTCTGTCGTCGCCAACAGCCTTCGCCTCCGGCGGTTCGACGCCTGACTCACCGGGGGTGCGAGTGAGAATGCCGGTCGGTCTCCGATGAAGGATTAGTCGAGGCCAACTTCGATGATGGGCGTCGAAGCTGGTCATGATTGCGAGCGGGTCGCCTTATCGGGAGTTAGGCGTCAATTGATTCATTGTGACGCGCAGTGTTGCCCTGATGGCCAGGTGCATTTGAGCAATAGGCGGAACCGCGCCCTAAGAGTGTCAGAGCTCTGAAGGCTGGACACAAACGCCGCCATGTTGATGGCTACTCTTCTTGGTTCTCGGGCGGGCAGGGGCCGAGGAGGATCTTCTATGTCGGAGCCGTCGCGGATCGCCCGGGCTTCTGTTGTTGTTGCCCTTTTGCTATTGGTCGTAGCCGCTGGCTCGGCCGATTACACGGTGAGGCCGGGGGACACACTTGCCGAGATCGCCCGCAACAACGGTGTGTCTGTCTCGGACCTGGCGGCTGTGAATCACATCTCGGATTCGAACCTGATTCGGGTCGGACAGCAGTTGACCGTTCCCGGTCCTTCCCTGGCACATCCAACCGAAAATGGACCAGCTGGCTACCACGTCGTGGAGCGAGGAGAGTCGTTGAGTGCGATCGCCATCCGTCACGGGACAACGGTCGACGCCCTAGCGGCCGCAAATGGCATCGTTGATCACGCGACCGTTTATGAGGGAACTCGCCTTCGCCTCTCCGGGACAGCCTTTGTCGCCACCGCGGTTTTCGGTGAGACGTCTCACGTTGTCACCGCTGGCGAGACCTTGGGCGGGATTGCCAAACGCTTCGGCACCAGCGTTTCCAATCTGGCGACGGCCAATCAGATCGCCGATCCCAACAGGATCCGGGTCGGGGCAGCTCTTCGCATACCAACTTCGGCTTGGGTTTGCCCGGTAGAAGGAGCCACCTACTTCAACGATTGGGGTTTTCCGCGGTCGGGAGGAAGATCCCACGATGGCAACGACCTGTTCGCTTCCCGCGGGACCGAAGTCAAAGCTCCGGTAGGAGGAATCGTTGAACAGCTAAGTGGCAGCGTCGCTGGGTTCCAATTCCGTTTGTACGGCGACGACGGACATCTTTACTTCGGCTCCCATATGGACGCTCCCGGCCATGATGGGCGGGTAACAGCGGGAACTGTTATCGGCTATGTCGGCGACTCGGGCAACGCCGCTGGGTCAAACCCACACCTCCACTTCGAAATCCACCCCAATGGAGGCAGGACCGCCAATCCGTATCCCAGCTTGCAGGCAAACGGCTGCTAGAACACGCCTCGAGGCAGCATGCCGCGCCTTCTGATCTATCGACTATCAGGAGCTAGTGCACGGTCCCGGGAGGCCGGGAAGCCCTCGACCCGGTCCTTGGCCTTCGGCAAATGGTTGCCCGAGCACTGCGGTAATGAGATCCTCGGTGGCCTGGTCCTTACCGAGGTAAAGGACCAGCATCGACCCCCGCTGCCAGAAGCGAGGATTTCCCGCCCACTCGATGATGACGCTGCCCATGTTCGAGGGATCGTTGGGGTCGATACGGGCCGCCGCGGCTGCCGCTTCGTCGTCGCCAGCGAACAGGTAGACCCGCACCTCTTGGTCGCCAAGACAGAAGAGCTGCCCCTCGCCACCGACCGGTTCGGTGCTGAAGGTTTCCGCCTGGTCGATCTCGACGCCTTCCTCGGTGAGTTCGGCAACGAAACGGGCGGGTTCTGTTTCTGCGGCTTCGAGCGTGGTTGTGGTCTCACCGACTCCGGAGCAGGCGATGGCCACAAAAAGGAAGGCGGCGCCGATTCGGTTCACGCTGCCTTCGACGTTTGGCCAGGAGCATCGGTTCCCGGTGTCAGGCCTGCACGCTGATCGAGCCTTTCATTCCATTTTGTAGTGGCTGGGCTGGTGGCAGCCGATCAGGACCACCCGGCTTGGGTGATCGCCAGGTGATCTCATTGGTTTCGCCGCCGGCGATGGTGATGGCGTTAGGTTCATCGGGCATCCTCATGCCGCTCATCTCCGTGATCTCTTCGGCATGCTCAACCTGGGTGGCCTCGTCACCGAGCGTGAAGTCGTGGACCTGGTTGCCGGCGTTGACCGCCCGGAAAGTCACTGTCTCCCGAGATGCGAGTCGAGTTTCTATACCCGTGCGGGTATCTCCAGTTCGGCCATCAGACCTCTGACCCGCTGTTCGAGGTCGTCTCTGATCGGTCTGACTTCCTCGACGGCCTTGCCTGATGGGTCGTCGACTTCCCAATCGACATAGCGCTTGCCGGGGAAGACCGGGCAGGCGTCGCCGCATCCCATAGTGACAACGACGTCGGCGGCTCGGACAAT